>JAQWUP010000009.1 GCA_029242085.1 Porticoccaceae bacterium | reverse complement strand
GTGTGGTTGCGCCTATGCATGGCCTGCTGTTGGAAGTGTTGGTTAAGCCGGGTGATCAGGTGACCAGAGGGCAAAATCTCGCGGTACTTGAAGCCATGAAAATGCATTATGAAATTGTCGCAGAGATTGATGGCACAGTAGAGGAAGTCACCGCAGTTGCCGGTAATCAGGTCGCCGCAGACGACGTATTAATTGAAATTACACAACAGGATAAGGAAGCATAATGGCACTTAAACTTTGGCATTGCGCCGGGGCACGATCAATTCGCCCACTGTGGACATTGGAAGAAATGGGCCTGGACTACGAGTTGGAGCTGATGAAGTTTCCCCCGCGCTTTGTTCATGAGGGCTATACCGATATTAACCCCATTGGCACTGTGCCATTTTTTACCGATGATGCCGGTGGGCCGAACAATAGAGTTGAAATGACAGAGTCGGCAGGTATCAGCCAGTATTTGGTGGAAAAATACGGGCCCACTGATTTGGCCGTGGGTTTGGATGAGCCAGATTACGGTAGTTACTTAAACTGGCTGCACCGCAGTGATGCGACTCTGACCTTTCCCCAGACTCTGGTACTGAGATACACCATTCTTGAGCCGGAAGCGACCCGTCTGCCCAAGGTTGCCGAAGACTACGGTAAATGGTTTTACAGCCGCCTGCGATCAGTGGAGACGACCATGGCAGATAGGGAGTTTCTGTGTGCGGACCGTTTTACCATTGCTGATATTGCAGTGGGCTATGCGCTGCATCTGGCTGAGACGCTTAAATTAAGCAGCGGCTTTAAGCCTAATACCATCGCCTATTATGAAAGACTTAGGGCGCGACCAGCGTTCCAACGCGCAATCAATTATGATCCAGATGTATCTAGTTAGAAGTAATTACTCGAAATAATAATTAAAAGTAAAAGTGAATCATGACAGTCTCAGCCTCTGCCCAAGCGCCTGTTCACGACAAGTACCCCAGACTCTTCGCGCCACTGGATCTGGGTTTTACCCAACTTAAAAATCGCGCCCTGATGGGGTCGATGCACACCGGCTTAGAAGAGGTGGAGGGTGGCTTTGAACGTCTGGCCGCCTATTTTGCCGAGCGTGCGTGCGGCGGTGTGGGCATGATGATCACCGGTGGTATCAGCCCTAATGAAGAGGGCGGTATGGGCTCGGAAATGAGTACGCCCCAACATGCGCAGGAGCACCGCCAAGTCACTGAAGCCGTGCATGCCGTCGACCCCAGCATTAAAATCTGTATGCAAATACTCCATGCCGGGCCGCTGGCACATACACCAAAGCTAGTTGGCCCCTCCGCGGTGCGCTCTCGTCTGTCAAAGCTGGTGCCCAATGAGCTGGATGAGGCCGGTGTTCAGAAGCAAATTAATGACCATGTGCAGTGCGCCAAGATGGCAAAGCTAGCCGGTTATGACGGCGTAGAAATTATTGGCTCGGCGGGTTATCTGCTGAGTACGTTCTTGGTTGAAAAAACCAATCAACGGGAAGACCAATGGGGCGGTAATTATGACAACCGTATGCGCTTTCCCCTGGAGATTATGCGCCGTTGTCGTGCCGAAGTGGGGCCAAACTTTATTCTGATTTTCCGTATCGCCGCGATGGATATGTTGCAGGGCGGTATGTCTTGGGATGAGGTGGTACTGCTGGCCAAAGAGATGGAAAAGGCCGGTGCCACTATTATTAGCACTCACTTTACCTGGCATGAGTCGGCGGTGCCGACCATTGCCACGATGGTTCCCCGTGCCGCCTTTTCCAGTGTTACCGGGCGACTGCGAAAAGAGCTCAATATTCCCTGCATCACCAGTAATCGTATCAATATGCCCGATGTAGCCGAACAGGTGTTGGCCGATGAAGAGGCAGATATTATCTCTATGGCAAGACCCATGCTGGCAGATGCAGAGCTGGTTAAAAAGGCCTTCGAAGGCCGCGAGGATGAAATAAATACCTGCATTGGTTGCAATCAGGCCTGCCTGGACCATGGTTTTGAGGGTAAGGAAATAAGCTGTCTGGTAAACCCCAGAGCCTGTCACGAGACCATGCTCAACTATGAGCCTAGCACCTCACCAAAAAAGATTGCGGTTGTCGGTGCAGGCCCTGCGGGTTTGGCCTATGCCACTGTGGCCGCCGAGCGCGGGCATGCGGTCACTCTCTACGATGCGGGCACTGAGATTGGTGGGCAGTTTAATCTGGCCAAGCAGGTGCCGGGCAAAGAAGAATTTTATGAAACCCTGAGATACTACGCCCGCATGATGGAAGTACATCATGTGGATGTGCGGCTAAATACCAGAGTCTCTGCTGATGATCTCAAACTCGGCGGCTATGAACATGTGGTGGTGGCCACGGGTATAACGCCTCGGGTTCCCGATATTGAAGGTATTGATCACCCCAAAGTGGTCAGCTATATCGATGTGATTCGCGGCACTGTGGCTGTGGGTAAAAAGGTTGCGGTGATGGGCGCTGGTGGTATTGGTTTTGATGTCTCGGAATTGCTGATGCACAAAGGTGTTTCTGCGGCTATGGATAAAACGGTATTTGCTCGGGAGTGGGGCGTTGATTTTGATAATCACCCGCGCGGTGGCGTGACTGGCGTTGTGCCTCAAGTAGAAGCGGCAGATCGAGAGGTGTTTCTATTACAGCGTAAATCTACGCCTGTAGGGCGCGGTCTGGGCAAGACTACGGGCTGGACTCATCGTATGTCGTTGGGCAAGCGCGGAGTGCAGATGATAAATGGAGTGGAGTATCAGCGTATCGACGACGAGGGTCTGCATATCAGCATTGAGGAGCAGCCCCAGTTGTTGGCAGTGGATCATGTCATTATTTGTGCCGGTCAACTGCCGGCGCGAGATCTTTTTGATGATCTCGCTGATTCTGGAATTGCTACAAGCTTGGTTGGTGGTGCTTTTGAAGCCGCTGAGCTGGATGCCAAGGCTGCGATTAATCAGTCGAGCTACTTAGCGGCGGCGCTGTGATGGTTGGATTTTTAGACCGTTTAGTCAGCAACTTATATTGACAGTTATCGTGCCATAATCTACTGTCGCGGATATGAAAAGGTGGGCTGCATCGCGGCAGTCTGGACTAAATATTTTTTAGGAGTGAACCCAATTGGATATTAATTTTTCAGCAGAAGACCTCGCGTTTAGAGACGAGGTGCGTGATTTTTTTGTCAGTGAATACGATAGCACTCTAGCCAGCCAGTTAAGTGGTGGTCAGGGCACAGATTATAAGGGTGCTATTGTGGCTTGGCAGAATAAGCTGCATGTCAAAGGCTGGCTAGCACCGGGCTGGCCGACGGAATATGGCGGCACAGACTGGACTGCAACGCAAAAGTTTATCTATGAGACTGAGCGCGGTTTGGCGGGTATCCCAGATGTGGTTCCCTTTGGTCTGAAGATGGTTGCTCCGGTTATTTACACCTTTGGTAATGAAGAGCAAAAAGCTAAATTTTTGCCCCGTATTTTGGAGAGCAAAGATTGGTGGTGTCAGGGTTATTCTGAGCCCGGTGCAGGTTCTGACCTCGCTGCGCTAAACACCACAGCCGACTACGCTGGTGATAACTATATTGTTAATGGTCGCAAAATTTGGACCACCTTTGCCCAGTACGCCGATTGGATTTTCTGCCTGGTGCGTACCAGCAAAGGCATGCGCAAGCAGCAGGGCATTAGCTTCTTGTTGATCGACATGAAAACGCCGGGAATAACCGTTAAGCCTATCGTGACCATTGATGGCAAGCACAGCCTCAATGAGGTGCTGTTTGAAGATGTTGCGGTACCCACTGAAAATCTAATCGGTGAACAGGACAAAGGCTGGACCTATGCTAAGGCGTTGCTGGCCCATGAGCGCACTGGTATGGCCGAGGTAGCTGATTCTACCCGCTTGCTGGAGTCTCTAAAGCAACGCGCCAGCGTGGAAGTCAATGGTGGCAAAGCCATGATCGAAGACCCTATTTTCCAGCTGCGTCTATCGGATATTGAAATGGAATTGATGGCACTGGAGTACACCGAGTTGCGTGTGTTTGCCTCTATGGCTGCTGGTGGTATGCCGGGCCCAGAGTCTTCGTTGCTGAAAATTAAAGGCACTGAAATTGCGCAGGCTATTCATGAGCTGCAGTTACAGCTCGCTTCTTACTACGGTGGCGCTCTGCCCGACGATTTAAATGCCGAGCAGTTGGGGCATGACTTTGCCTTTGAAGCCCGTGGCAGATATATGTACGGGCGCGCTGCAACCATCTATGGTGGTTCCAACGAAGTACAGCGCAACGTCATCGCGAAAGCGGTTCTAGGCCTATAAGCAGGCTCCCCTCGGGTTGAGCCTTTAAAAGATTTCAGGAGTTTACACAGATGAATTTTGATTTTACCGAAGAACAAACCATGATCAAAGACAGCGTCTCGCGCTTTGTGAGAGACGAGTATGACTTTGATACCAGAACTAAGATTGTTGGCTCAGAAGAGGGTATTAGCCGTGAATTCTGGTCCATGTTTGCCGAACTGGGCTGGTTGTCAGTGCCCTTTGCTGAAGAGTACGGTGGCTTTGGCGGCACTGTCGAAGATATTGCGGCAGTGATGGAAGAGCTGGGTAAAGGGATTGTGGTGGAACCCTATGCCTCTACCGTCGTGGTATTCGGTGGTCTGATGGCAGCCTCAAATAACGATGCCCTTAAAGCGGCTGTTATCCCCAGCATTATCGATGGTAGCTGCATGGGCTCATTGGCCTCGACAGAAGCTCAGTCTCGCTATGAGATGAGCGATGTTGCTACGACTGCAACTGCCTGCGATGGTGGTTATAAAATTAATGGCGAAAAAACCGTGGTCGCCAATGGCGGCACCGCCAACAAGTTTATTGTTACCGCTCGCACCAGTGGTGAGCAGTTTGATCGCGATGGGGTCAGCCTGTTTCTGGTCGATGCTGATGCCTCTGGCGTTGAAGTCAAAAGCTACAAGATGATGGATGGCCAGAGTGCTGCCACAGTAACCCTAACAGATGTTGTGGTTGCCGAGAGCCAGCTATTGAGTGCAGCGGGTCAAGGCATGGATCTGATTGATCAGGTGATGCCACAGATTCTGATGGGCCTAAGTGCAGAGGCGCTGGGTATTATGGCCACCCTAAACACCACCACGGTTGAATACACCAAGGTGCGTCAGCAGTTTGATACACCTATCAGCTCTTTCCAGGTTCTGCAGCACCGTATGGTTGATACCTTTATGGCCTGTGAGCAAACCAAATCTATGCTCTATCGCGGTCTCTGTCAGGCCGGTGAAGATGATCGCGCTGAGTTGCTGAAAACAGTGCATGCTCTCAAGGCTACAGTGGCTCGTTATGGTCGTCTGGTCGGTGAAGAAGCGATTCAGATTCACGGCGGCATTGGTATGACTGATGAGTTGAATATTGGGCATTATGTTAAGCGCCTGATGATGATAAATGTGACCTTTGGTGATGGCGACTACCACCAGAAGAAGTTTAATCAGCTGGCTTACTCTGCGTGAGTATCGCGGTCGTAGGTGGCTCGCTGTTTGCGGCTGTCGCAGCAAGCCTCTATCTGCTGACTAGAGATACGCTAAGCGAGTATGACCTGCCTCCGGGCCAATTATTTGGGCCGGAGAATAACGAAGCTAGAGAAGCCTCCGCCAGGGCGGTCGCCGCGCTCAATGCACGGCTTAGACAGACCTCAGGTAAACATGAAAAACTGCCGTGGAAAGAGCGCATACTCAGCATGCGCGTGACCATGGATGAGTTTTTTGCCGGTGTTAAAACCGCCGGTACCTTCGCACCAGTGGTTGCCGCTGGTGTGCCAGCAGAATGGGTGACTACTGCAGGCACAGATAATAGTCGGCGGTTTTTATATATTCATGGCGGTGCGTTCTTTGCCGGCAGTCCCAAAAGCCATCGTGTTCTTACCAGCAAATTGTCGGAGATAACCAATAGTGCGGTGCTGGCGATCGATTATCGATTGACCCCGGAGCACAGTCGTATGGATGGCGTCGAGGACTGTCGCAGCAGCTACGACTGGATGCTTAAGAATGGTCCACAGGGCCCCGATAACCTCGCTCCAACCGCAGTGTTTGTGGCTGGAGATTCCGCTGGTGGCAACTTAACCCTATCCCTACTTAACTGGATAAGAGACCACCAGCGTCCCGCACCCAATGCCGCTCTGGCACTCTCTCCGGTAACTGATGGACGCTTTACCAGCCCGAGTATTAGAACGAATCTTGAATCAGATGTGATGCTTAAGCCTCTGGCCCAGCGCTTTTCCTGGTTGCCAGAGTTCTTGTTTAGTTTGGGTGGTCGCTTTATGTCTGGTCGCGGTGCCTCCAACCCGGTGATGTCACCGCTGCTAGCTGATCTGTCGGGGTTGCCGCCGATTCTGGTGCAGTGCAGTGAATGTGAGATTCTGCGCGATGATGGTCGCCGCTATGTCAATAAAGCGGTGGCTGCAGGAACCGATGCAACGTTGCAGCGCTGGGACAATGTGCCCCATGTCTGGCCGATCTTTTATCCCGACCTACCCGAAGCCGATCAGGCTTTTATTGAGATAGAGGCTTTTTTTAAACGCCATTCCTAGGATTGTTTGAGGCCCAGCGGGCCATCGCTCAAGCGGTTAGCGTTGGTTGCTGAGAGGGGTTTGCAGCTACTCGGCTAGCTAATGTTGTAGCCGGCCCAGTTGCTCAGTGCACAGCCTCGCTTAAACGCGTGGCTTTCTTAACATCAATGCCGGTGTCGACTCGGTGTAGGCAATAAACTCAGGGTCTGACCCCCATTTCTTGCGTGCCATATCTTCCAGCATGGGGATGCCGCTCACCCTGGTCAGCAGTAGATACACAAAAATGGGTGAAATCATGGTAGCCAGCTGCCAGCCCGAAAGAACGGGTATGGCCACCAGTGACAGGCCTAACCACAATGTTATCTCACCAAAGTAATTGGGATGCCTGGACCAGGCCCAAATACCGCTGGTGATAAAACGATCGCGGTTTTCGGGGATTTTTCTAAAGTTGCTTTTCTGTGTATCTGCCGTGACTTCTATCAGCATCCCAGCCACCCACAGCAATATGCCTAAATAGGCCAGCCCACCCAGAGGTACGGTGGTATTTGAGGTGATTGCCGCCAAGCCTGCGGCCATGGTGACCAGTACCCAGAGGCCGCCGAGGGTCCATGTCATTAGAAACCAGGTGAATTTGGTTTTCATCACAGTGAAGCGTTTATCCTTGCCGTCTTTCTTGATTCTACCAAACAGAAATGAACCCAGGCGCAGTGCCCAGATCACAATCATGGCGCAGATAATCTTATCTCTAATATCGAGCTGTGGATTTAAATAAACGGCTGCAGAAACTGTGGCTATATAGGAAATCGACCCTGTTAGGTCAAAGTAATGCTCGGTTTGAAAGGCGTATGAGGGGATAAACACTAGCCAGTGAAGGGCAAATCCAATTGCCCCGCACAGGGCGAACAAGGCCAGACCCTGATAGGGAACGCTACCCTGACTGCCAGCTAGGATGATTAGGAATCCCAGCGCGAGGGACACAGCAATGCCGATAGAACTGGTTGAGGTTTTCATTATTATTATTCTCTTCTGTGAGTAGTCGATTGTACGCGCTATTTTCGCTACTAGATCGAAAAAGTCTCTAGAGCAGATCTCCAAATTGATAGGGGTCATAGTCGCTGCAGCCGCCCCCGGCAAGAGCGTTATAGCGCTCGGTATCCCAAAAGTCACTGCTGTGTTGCGATATCAAAAAGCTTTCAACAAAGAGTCTGCAGCGTTGCTCTTGGCTGTCTATTTTACTATCGGCTTCGATGCGCTGCATCAGGTCTTCAGGGGTTGGGTTGTAATGTTCCATGCGCCAGCCACCATCAGCGGGGCTGTCTAAGATCATGGTGTTGGCATTCGTTGCCCGCCAAGGAGTCCATGCTGGCTGCTGTTGAAATAACCCTTTGTCGGGAGAGCCATGATGGGCAAATTGACCCCAGTAACTCATCATGGCTTTGGAAAGAGCCGTGCGGCCGGGCTCACTCGCTTCAGTGTATTTAAAGGGTAGGTTAAGCCCGTCGCCAAACTCATTAAATACAAAACTGATTTCAGTGCCATGGCCTGCACCGACTAAAGTGGGTAGATTTACCAGCCAGGTGGACGGTGATTCGTCCCAGTCGAATCTGTAGCTGTAGATACCGATATCAGGGTTTGCTGCACCCATTAAAAGGGCCATTTGATTGCCGCCAAACATGTGCCAGCGCTGGGAATAATAAGCGGCGTAGCGCGCGTAGCGTTCGCTATCTCTAATGGATGGGCGCAGGCCAAATTGTTGGCTGGTGAATTCTGGATCGCGAGCCATAAATGATTTTTCTTCGTCGCGATTAGCGCCCATGATCATGGGCACGGCATTGTAGCCGTCAGTCTGGCTGAATAATTCAGCCATTGGCTGGCTAGGCAGCACATGGCCATCTCGAAATAGCTGCGGTATACGCAGAATGGACGGCTGATCCATCAGCTGCATAGTCGCCTTGATAAGCATTTCTGGAGTCTGTTGACGCAGTAGGGCGGCAATAGCTTTATCTGCCATTGAGTTGAGGTCTATTTGTGCTTCATCGCGGTCGGTAGCGGTTTTTTGATTAATCAGCAGCTGCGCCAATACTTCATTAGAGCTGTTGGGCCAGCCCGGCTGTTGCGCATCAACAAAGTTCTCGGCTCTCGCTTGGCTCTCTGTTCTGGTCGATCCGCTCTGGCTGATGGCTTTGTGAAATAGCCCTTTGGCCAGTGGTGAGGCGAGTAGGCCAAAAACATTGCGTCCCCCTGCGGACTCACCAAATACCGTGACATTGTTGGCGTCTCCGCCAAAGGCCTGAATATTGCTCTGCACCCATTGCAGTGCGGCGATAATATCCAGCAGGCCATAATTGCCGGAGGCATCCTCTGGGTTAATGGCTGTATTGCGCAGTGCGCTATGGCTAAACCAGCCCAGCGGGCCAAGTCGATAGTTGATCGAGACAAATATCACCTGCTGATCGGCGGCGATATTTTGCCCCCGGTACAGCCGCGCAGAACCTGCAGTATTAGCCCCGCCATGTATCCATAGCATCACGGGGAGCTTTGTCTCGCTGGCAGCGACCCCTAGCTGGCGCGGTGCGGTTATATTTAGATACAGGCAGTCTTCGCTGCCCACCACATCGCCCAGCTCGCCAATTTCACCAGCCAGAAAAGACCAGGACTGGGCACAGGCTGGGGTGCTTTTTAATGCCGCTAATTGCTGTGGCCACTGCTCTGGCGGTTGCGGTGCGCGCCAGCGTAAATCGCCGACTGGTGACGCGGCATAGGGTATTCCCAGCCAACTAAAGGTGTTATTGCTATCAGAGAAACCAATTACCTGTCCGCTATCTGTATCACGCAGGGTCGCCGGGTCCGCCTTATAGGGCCTAGCCGCAGTGTCGCTATCCAATTCTGCACTGTTATTAGTCAGCAGGGTGTAGGCGGCGATAGCTGTAACTGCCAATACTGCAATAGTCGCTGCCAGTTTAGATAACTGTCTTTTGTCCAGCATCAATCAACCTCAAATAATAGGGTTTTCTCTGTCTGTTTGAACTATTCAATTGAGCAGTAGATTAGCGAGATGCAGTCGATGATGTTGGGCATCGCCGTATTGGTGCTGCATCCATAGGGCGCGGCGCAGATAGAGCTGTGCATCGCACTCATAGGTAAAACCCATACCGCCATGGAATTGAATTCCTCGATCTCCAGCAAATAGCAGTGCATCTGTGGCCTGAGCCTTGGCCATACGGCAGGCTATCTCAGCATCCTGATCCAGCGCTTCGTCACCGACAATTGTGGCGGCGTGGTAGATGAGGGTGCGGGCTGAATCCATGCCAATTAGCATCTCTACCGTGGGGTGCTTCAATGACTGGTAGGAGCCGATTAGGCGACCAAACTGAATTCTACTGGTCAGATAGGCGACCACCACATCCAGGGCCGCGGCACTGCTGCCTGTAGCCTCGGCGGCGGTGAGCAGGGCGCCAATTAGGCGGCTGTCACGCAGGGCGCTTTCGCTATTGGGTAAAATGGCATCGGCACTTAGCTTAATGCCATCAAAACAAACATTGCAGGCGCGCTTGGTTTCATCGATAAGTACCTTTTTGCTCAGGGCCTCAGCGGGTAGATCAGCGGCTTCAACCAGCACTAGTACCTGGGCGCCATTGTGATTGGCTAAGACAATAAACAGGTCGGCTACAGCGCCATCGTTGACCAGCAGTTTGGTACCCCGCAACTCAAACTCTGCCGATAGGGTGCAGCTTGTGGTGGTGGCGCCCCAGTCTTCGTTGTCGAGCAGGGCAAGGGTGGCCACAGTACCCTCGACCATGCGAGGCAGCCATGCGCTTTTTTGCTCTTCAGAGCCACCACGCTGCAATGTTTGAGATGCGATTGTGGTTGAGATATACGGGGTGCTAAGTAGGTGGCGCCCCATGCTTTCTACCAGAGGAATGGTTGAACCTATACCCAGTGCCGAGCCGCCATACTGCTCGGCGATGGCAATACCCGTCCAGCCCAGTGCTACCATCTCTGCCCAGACCTCTGGGTTGTAGCCGCTCTCTGAGCTGAGTAAGCCGCGCACAGCGGTCATACCTGATTGGTCGCGGCAGAAGCTCTTGGCGCTCTCCAGAATCATGCCCTGCTCATCACTGAAGGCCAGAGCCATATTGGCTGTTCTTGTGTTTGTCATAATCTGGGTCCTCGCCCTAATCTTTGGGTAGGCCGAGCACATGCTCGCCGACAATATTGGCCTGCACCTGACTGGTGCCGCCGCCGATGGTGGTGGAGAAGTTATTCATATAGGCGCGCTGCCAAAAACCACCGTCCAATGTGTCTTCATCACCGACATAGAGTGAGCTCTGGGCGCCCTGCATAGTGAGGGCATATTGGCGCATACGCCGAAAGAACTCAGTACTGCGCAGCTTGCCCGACAGGGGCAGTGAGTTGGGGTAGTCGGCACACAGCGCCGGAATGGCGATGCGCTTGTCGGTTAGATAGAGGGCTTTTTCTTCAATAAGAAACTTCACCAGATTGTCTCGGGTGACAGGATCCTTGAGTAGAGGTTGACCCTCACGCTCGACATCCTGTGCCATCTTGAGCAGATCATTCATCACAATAGACAGAATAGAGATACCACCGGCGGCTCCCGCCTCGGCGCCACGCTCGTATTGCAGGGTTTTCATGGCGATGCCCCAGCCCTGTCCCTCGTCGCCCATCAATGAGGTAGCGGGAATGCGAGCATCGGTAAAAAAGGTCTCGGTAAAGCCGTACTCCCCAGTCAGCTTTTTAATCGGTGTGGTGGTTACACCATCGGTGTGCATAGGCGCCAGAAAGAATGACAGACCGTTGTACCTGCGTTCGACCTGAGCATCGGTGCGGGCCAGCAGAATCATATATTTGGCATAGTTACCCATGGTGGTCCAGATCTTACTGCCATTGATAACATAGTTGTCACCATCGCGCTGGGCACGGGTTTGAATGCTGCCCAGATCAGAGCCATGATTGGGTTCGGAAAAGCCCTGACACCAGATATCCTCGGCATTGAGAATGCCTTTGAGGTACTTGTCTTTCTCGTAGTCAGTGCCAATATCCATAATCAGCGGACCTGCCCAACCAAGGCCTATGACGTTAAAACAGATGGGAACTCGCAGCCGCTTCATCTCTTGATCGGCGATACTTTGATAGAGGGGGGCCATACCGCGGCCGCCATACTTTTCTGGCCATGCCATACCCAAATAGCCCGCAGACCAAACTTTGTGCTGCCACTCGCGGAGAAAGTCGAGCACCTGCTCTGAGCCCACTTCCATAAAGGTCTGGGGCAGTAAAAAGCCGGGATCAGCGGGGCGGTTATCGGCTAACCAGGCCGCCACGTCGGCGCGAAACTCTTTTAGCTCGGGCGCCTGAGCGGCGCTTGGTGAATGGGTATTGGTGGTCATCTAAAGCTCTCCCTCGGAATTTTCTCTACCTTAGCTGGAGCGCCGTACTGGATTTGTTTAATGGGTGCCAATCTGTTGAGAATTGGCGCCAATTAACAGGTCTTTTTGGAGGCTCTTTGGGACTGTACCAAAAAGTGGCTGCCGTCCTAGCTAAGTAATCTCTTATTATGGTTCTGTTTTAGTTATTTTTATATTTAATTTAATACATTAATTATATTATATAATCTATTGATATTTAACGTTATTATCCTATATTTTTAGTGCTGCTGCTCCTTGCGATGGCCTTTAAGCCGCCTTGGCCATCGGCGATTTATTATGGCGTGATAGCCACCTGTACGGCAACTGCTCTGTTGATATTCAGTGCCCCTTCAAACCATGTTTTAGAGGGGGGCTGTTAAAGGCATTTGCTGGGTCTATAATGGGCCGAGTTTTTTTCGCTAAAACAATAACTAGATCAATCAGCCCAAGGAAATGACCCTATGTCTGACGCCGCAATTAACAATGAGAAAACTATCTTAGGCCATCCGCGGGGACTGGTTATTCTGTTCCTGACCGAGATGTGGGAGCGCTTTTCCTACTACGGTATGCGCGGTCTGTTAATTGTCTATCTGACTCAGCACTTTTTGTTCTCCGATGAAAAGTCGAGCCTGATCTATGGCGCCTATACTGCGTTGGTCTATGTGATGACCATTGTCGGTGGTTCTCTGGCCGACCGCTATCTTGGGGCGCGCAAGGCGGTGACCTTTGGTGCCATCCTGCTGACGCTTGGGCACTTTGGTATGACCTTTGAAGGCGAGGGTTCAAGACAGCTATTGATCCATGAGGACAACCAGTACGAGATTGCACTGGATGCTCGCGGTGGTGATGCGCGGCAGCAAATTATTACTGAGCAGGGCATTTCCTACGTCAGCTTTACCGAAACCACAATGGATATTGCAGCGCCAGAAGCTGTTGGCTTGCCCCCCAGTATCGACCGCGATCAGTTCAGCATGCGGGTGGAGACTGAAGAGCGCTATCTCAATATCCTCTATCTGTCTCTGGCGCTGCTGATTGCTGGCGTGGGTTTTTTAAAGGCCAATATTTCAACGATTGTCGGCTCTCTGTATGGGTTTGGTGATACTCGTCGGGACTCTGGTTTTACTATCTTTTATATGGGCATCAATATGGGCGCCTTCTTGGCGTCGATCTTCTGCGGCTATCTGGGCATTGTGCACGGTTGGAAATACGGCTTCGGCCTGGCCGGTATCGGTATGCTGCTGGGGCTGATTATCTTTCTATCCTGCCAGAGTTGGTTGCAGGGCAAGGGTGAGCCCCCCAGTGCTGAAAAGCTTAAAGAGAAGGTGTTTCTGTTTATTAATGTGGAAACCCTGTGCTATCTGGTGGGCATCCTGATCATCGCGGTGTCTATGCTGCTGGTTAAAAATGAAGATCTGGTCGGCGGCATATTGGGGCCGCTGGGTATTTTGATGTTTATCGGTATGCTCGCTTTTGCCTTTACCCAGCTGAAGGGTGACGAACGCTCGCGGATGCTGGCGGCGCTGTACTTTGTGCTGGCGCAGATTCCCTTCTGGGCACTGTTTGAACAGGCGGGCTCCTCGCTTAATCTATTTACCGCGCGTCTGGTGGATCGCGACATTATGGGCTGGTCGGTGCCGGGGCCTGTATTCCAGTCCTTAAATGCCGGATTTATCTTTCTCTTTGCGCCGCTGGTGGCCTGGCTGTGGATATGGTTGGCCAAACGTCAGCGCAACCCGTCGACCCCGGTTAAGTTTGCCATTGGCGTCGCTATGGCTGGCGCTGGCTTCTTAGTGCTGGTGGCTGGAATGAAAGGCACTGGCGCTGTAGGTCTAACGCCGGTGATCTTTATTTTCTTGATCTACTGGATTCACACCATGGGTGAGTTGCTGGTGTCTCCGGTGGGACTTTCGGTGGTTACCAAACTGGCGCCAGCGCGTATTGTCGGTATGACCATGGGTGCCTGGTTCCTCTATTCGGGCCTGTCTAATTTCCTCGCCGGGGTGATTGCACGAACCACAGGTGCCGAGACTATTGGCGGCCAGATGACCAATGTTGCCGCAGCTAAGGCGGGCTATATAGAGGTTTATACACAGGTGGGCTTTATTGCTATCGGCATTGCGGTACTGATGCTATTAATCTCACCGACGATCAGCAAAATGATGCGTGGAGCAGACTAACCAATGAAGTTTAGATTACCACTATTACCCTTGCTGCTATTGGGCCTGACAATTACAGCCTGTGATCAGGCAGCAGAGGAAACCGCGGCGGAGTTTGTTGCCCGGATTGAGCGCGAAGGCAATGAGCTGGGTAAGGAGCTGAGCGCTGCCTTCTGGGTGCGCAATACCTATATCACGCCAGATACGGCAATACTGGCGGCTAAAGCGGGTGAGCGCGGCCTTGAGTTTGAAAGTCGAATGGTTAATCAGGCCAGGCAGTATAAAGACACCGAGATGGACCCACAGACCGCGCGAGCCATTGAGTTGATGTTGCGCGGATCATCTGCACCTGCGCCCAATGATGCGGCGCTGCGCGCGGAGCTATCCGCGATTCTTACGGATATGAAAGGCCAGTATGGTGCAGGCAAGTACTGCAACGAGGCCGGTGAGTGCAAAGAGTTGCAGGCCCTTGAAGCGGTGCTGGCGGAATCGCGAGACTACGACGAGTTACTGGATGTATGGCAGGGCTGGCGCCAGGTTTCCCCTCCGTACAGACCCCAGTATCAGCGCTTTGTCGAGATCGCCAATCAGGGCGCTCGGGACTTTGGCTATAAGAATCTGGCTGAGTTATGGAAGGGTGGCTACGATATGGATAGCCACAGTTTTACCCTCGAGGCGCGAGGTCTATGGGATCAGGTGAAACCGTTCTATGATGAATTGCACTGCCATGTGCGCGCTGTACTCAGCGAACACTACGGGCCAGACAGGGTCTCATTAGAGGGGCCGATTCCCGCTCATCTGCTGGGCAATATGTGGTCGCAAACTTGGGATAACCTGTACCCCATGGTTGAGCCCTATGCCGGGGTGGCGTCCCTCGATGTGACATCTGCACTGGTTGAGCAGGGCTATGATGAGGTACGCATGACTAAAACCGCCGAGGGTTTCTTTACCTCAATGGGTCTGCCTGTGCTGCCAGAGAGCTTCTACCAAAACTCAATGCTTAAAAAGCCGCGAGATCGCAATGTCGTCTGCCATGCCAGTGCCTGGGATATAGACAATGGCAATGACCCGAGAATCAAGCAATGTGTTGAGATCAATGAGGAGCAGTTCGGAACATTGCACCATGAGCTGGGGCATATTTACTATTACCTGATGTATAAAGACCAGCCCTCGGTATTTAAGGGCGGCGCCCACGATGGTTTTCATGAGGCCATTGGTGACACCATTCAGCTATCCATGACACCAGCCTATTTACAGCAGATGGGGCTAGTTGATGAGGTGGTTGAGAGCTATGAGGCCACCATTAACAAGCAGATGAAATTGGCGCTGGAGAAGATTGCCTTTTTACCCTTCGGCAAAATGATTGATGAATGGCGCTGGAAGGTATTCTCTGGAGAGATAGGGCCCGATGAGTACAACGCGGGCTGGTGGCAGCTGCGCGAGGAGTATCAGGGCATCAAAGCACCGATAGAGCGCTCTGAGGCAGATTTTGATCCGGGGGCCAAATTTCATATTCCCGGCAACACGCCTTACACGAGATACTTTTTGTCTTTTATTATGCAGTTCCAATTTCACCAGGCCCTGTGTGAAGCCGCTGGCTTTGATGGACCTCTGCATGCCTGCTCAATCTACAACAATAAGGTGGCGGGTGAAAAACTCGGTGCCATGTTGTCGATGGGTCAGAGTGCCCCTTGGCCCGATGCGATGGAAGCCCTAACCGGCCAACGCAGCATGGATGGCAGTGCTATCATCGATTACTTTGGACCTTTAAATGCCTGGTTAAAAGAGCAGAATCAAGATCGCTCCTGCGGCTGGTAGCTGCGCTTACTAGTAGAAAAGCAGCGGGTGACTGAGGTCGCCAGAGCAGAGCTGCGATAGGTCCAGCTTTTCATCTTCTGGGTAGAGCGTGTTGATATTAATACTGGCCCCAGACAGCAGTGCAGCAGGCCCCACAGTGCTAATAGTGCTGTGCACGCTAAAAAATTTCTTTAGCTCACCCTTCAGATTTACCTGCATACGAAAGCTGGGCATGGGCTCTAGGCGCGCTGCGCGCTGTCGCCAGTCCGCAGGCACATTGGCATGGTTGGCTAAACGATCACGCATTTCACAATCTCGCGGGCTATCGCTAAACAGCGCTCTCTGCTCCAGAGACATCAAAATCACCGAGAGGGTATCTTCCCAGCCACTGATCAGATTACCGGCACCCTGTCGGCTAAATAGAAATTCAAAGTTATTGGTGACGCGATCCAGTACGGTTTTGCTGATGGTTTGATTAAACAAGCCAACCCAGCCGCGATTGACCATCAATATATCACTGGCGTCATTCATAACGATGGCTGGGTAGGGATCCAGCGCCTTGAGGGACAATGTCATGGTTTTGCGCAACCACTTTAACTCTGGTGCATAAAAGTCGAGCTCGCCGGTACTGGGCAAAAAGCCTGCGGCGATTAAGAGGTGGTTGGTATCTCGCTGACCGAGATTCATGGCCTCGGCTATATCATTGACCAGACTTTGGCTGGGGCGACTACTGCCAGTCTCTAGACGGCTGATATGTCGAGGGGAGCTGTTGATCAGATCAGCGAGCTGTTCTTGACTGTGGTTGTGTACGCTGCGCCAGAATTTCAGGAAGCGGCCAAAAGCTAGGCTGGTGTCTGAAGAAATAATTTGGCGCTACTCACAGGTTTTTTGGTCAGCGGTCATGTTAGTCATACAGCCCCATGAGCACAACTTTATAACCCATGTTAAAAATAAGTTTCAGTGATGCCTAATTGAGTGCAACCGGACATAGCATGTCATGGTTATAGCTGCTCTGGGGGTGCAGACTCGGCTATTAAATAAGAGAAAATATGGCTTTGAACTCTGACCGGCAGGTCACATTAACCGAGGAATAAATCTATGCCACAAGTGATTAATAAATCTGAGATCGAGCAGTATATTGGCCATGTTTGCGAGCCCACTGATTGGTTTGAAGTGACTCAGGAGCAGGTTAATGAGTTTGCCGACTGTACCTTGGATCGTCAGTTTATCCATATAGATCCAGAAGCCGCAGCTAAAACGCCATTTGGCGGCACCATTGCCCACGGTTTTTTAACTCTGTCGATGCTGTCTTACTTTTCCATGAGCTACAACATTCTGATTGATGGTATGTATATGGGTGTCAATAAGGGCTTCGATAAGGTGCGCTTTGTTGCGCCTGTGCGCGTTGGCAGCAAGATTCGCTGTCATGCGACCGTGCAGGAAATTACTGAGAAACGTCCGGGCCAGTATGACTTTAAAGTGGAAGTTTCGGTCGAGATTGAAGGCGGTGATAAGCCGGCGCTTGTTGCCGAATGGTTAAGCGTGCAGATGGTCAACTAGTCTAAATATATTAAGAGCATAGGATATTAAATATGAGTATTAATTTTGAAGGACGCGTGGCAATTGTCACTGGCGCTGGTAATGGTTTGGGCCGCTCCCACGCGCTGGCACTGGCTGAGCGCGGTGCAAAGGTTGTGGTAAATGATCTTGGTGGCGCACGAGATGGCACTGGTGCCTCTTCTGATGCGGCGATGGAAGTGGTTGGCATGATTGAAGCGGCGGGGGGCGAAGCCTTTGCGCACGGTGCCAATGTCGCCAATTTTGACGAGGTGCAGGATATGGTTGCTCAGGCCATGGAAAAGTGGGGCCGTGTTGATATTCTGATCAACAACGCCGGCATTCTGCGCGATAAGTCATTTGCCAAAATGGATCTGGCCGATTTTCAGTTGGTGATGGATGTGCACCTGATGGGTTCGGTTAACTGCACCAAAGCAGTGTGGGACATTATGCGCGAGCAGAACTACGGTCGTATTGTGATGACCACGTCTTCCAGCGGTATGTACGGTAACTTCGGTCAGACAAATTATGGCGCAGCCAAAATGGCGGTGCTGGGCTTTATGAATACGTTGGTGCTGGAGGGTGGCAAGTACAACATTCATGTTAATGCACTGGCCCCCACGGCCGGTACACGCATGACTGAAGACCTGATGCCTCCGGAGGTGCTGGGTATGTTGACGGCGGAGTCTGTGACTGCTGGTGCGTTGATTCTCTGTGATGAGAAAGCCCCAACCCGAACCATTCTCTGCGCTGGTGCTGGCGGTTATGCCAAAACCAATATATTCGAGACTGACGGTATCTTTATGCCGAAAGATGAGCAGAATCCTGAGGCTATTTTGGCTAAGTGGGATGAACTCAGCGATACCTCTAACCATCAGGCCTTGGAGTCCGGTGGCAAGCAAACTGAGAAGTTTTTAATGAAGGCCATGGCCGCGCTCAAAGCATAGGTACTAGGGCTTAATAGCATGGCTAAGTACAATTTTAAGAGTAATTAACTAGGGATATTATTATGAAAGAAGCAGTAATCGTTTCAGCAGCTCGTACCCCAATCGGTAGAGCTTTTCGTGGTGCATTCAATAATCTTGAATCACCCTCTATGAGCTCTCACGCTATCACTGCGGCTGTTGCTCGCGCTGGTGTTGACCCTGCAGAGATCGATGACTGCATTATGGGTGCGGCTATGCAGCAGGGTACTCAAACTATGAATCTGGGCCGTCAGGCGGCTATGGCTTCTGGTCTGCCTGTGTCTGTAGCTGGCGCGACAATTGACCGTCAGTGCTCCTCTGGCCTGATGGCAATTTCTATCGGCGCTAACAATATTACTAATGATGGTTCTCAGGTGGTTATTGCCGGCGGCTGTGAGAGCATCAGCTTGATTCAAAATGAGAAGTTTAATGCTCACCGTGTAGCTGACCCGTTGGCGATGAAGCATGCGCCGCTGATCCATATGCCTATGCTGGACACCGCTGAGACTGTGGCTAACCGGTACAGTGTTTCTCGTGAAGCTCAGGATGAGTACTCAGTGATTTCTCAGGCGCGCACGGCTGCCGCTCAGGAAGCTGGGTTATTTGCAGATGAGATTGTTCCTGTGACTGCTACTAAGTTGGTGACTAACCGTGACACTGGCGAAGTGACTGAGGAAGAGGTCACGCTGACGAAGGATGAGGGCAACCGTCCCGGCACTAATATTGAAGGTTTAAGTGGTCTAAATGCGGTTCGCAATGGTGGCACTATCACTGGCGGTAATGCTTCTCAGTTATCTGATGGCGCGGCTGCTGTTGTACTGATGGATGGTACTTTGGCTTCTCAGCGCAACCTCGAGCCTCTGGGTGTTTATCGAGGTATGGCTGTTGCTGGTTGTGAGCCTGATGAGATGGGTATTGGTCCGGTTTTCGCTATTCCTAAGTTGCTTCAGCGCAATGGTTTAACGATGGAAGATATTGGTCTTTGGGAATTAAACGAGGCGTTTGCTGTGCAGGTGATTTACTGTCGTGACAAGCTAGGTATTCCTATGGAGCGTTTGAATGTGAATGGCGGTTCTATTTCTATCGGTCACCCGTTTGGCATGAGTGGTGCGCGTATGGTTATGCATGCGTTGATGGAAGGTAAGCGCCGCGGTGAGAAGTATGTTGTTATCACTATGT
>JAQWUP010000006.1 GCA_029242085.1 Porticoccaceae bacterium | reverse complement strand
CTTGGAACCGCATCTTTCGCCAACAGGGCTTTGCGCCAAAGCTCTTCGCCTCCCGGCTCTGTTGGTGCCAGAGTCACAAGGATTCGAGCATTTGCCGATCTGGCGATGCTAGCGATATGTTCGACTTCTAAATAGGGATTGATGGGGGCAGCGATACCAGCTATTTGCGCCCCCCAAAGGCCAAATAGCAACTGTGGCACGTTGGGCAGCAAAAAAATAACTGACTGATCCGACTGTAATCCCAAATCATGGAATAAATTGGCGGCCCGATTGACCTCCTGTTGGTACTGAAGATAGCTCCAGCGGGTTGGTCTATCGGATGCGCTGCCATTTGGAAGATAAGTCAGCGCTACTTCGTCGGGGAAGAACTCGCTCGTGAGCGCTAGCGCATCGCGAGGAGACTGGCAGGGAAATCGCTCATCAGCCGGTATTTGCTCGATCTTTTCAATATCCTTGTTGTTGCGGAGGAATTCCGGATCACTCGTAAATCGACGTATAAAGAGTTCCCTCAGCTCAGTCCGGTTGTTGGGCATTATTGATCCTTAATCTATATTAGAAAAGTAAACAGTTATCCGCTCAATAGTTGGCGATAGGTTGTTTGCGAAACTGCATGAAACGCGAGCTCGGGTCACCAGTCTATAAAGATTTGGATATTAAATGATAAGAAACTGTTATTCTCAGGAAGCTAGTCAGCCAGATTATCCATGGGCACAGGGACTATTTTGAGAGAGGATTTGAGCGGCTGGCGCAAAATATTATCAGGCTAGTTGGTCAATGTTGACAGGCCACTGTGCTGTGACCAAGGGCCGACAGTATTGGCCTCGATAGCTACTTTAGGGCCTTGGCAATTTTATGTAACTGGAGAATATTTTTTCAATATCGTCAATAACACTGAGACTTTCAGCGAGTAGCTCATGGTTAAAATTGAGGATATCTTTAGCAGTGTCCAAACCAGCACTTCGTTTCATAGCGGCTTCATTGCCTGACCACAGCATGCAGGCTACCAGGCGTGGTAGCCGATCAATTTTTGGATCCATCTCAAAATCTTGAGCCAGGTATTCTGCCAATAGATCTTCGTAACCCGAATAAACAACAAGCAGATAATTATCATTTAATAGAGAGGAGGCCGAACGAATTTGTTCCTGTTTATAGGTGCCAATGCCGAGATCGGTAAGGTATGAAACAGTGTCTTCAATCCATTGCCGCCAAATTGCGAAGGTGGATTGACTTGGGAATTTCTCTTCAAACTTTGTTCTACAGTCTTTTACAACTATCTCAGCTGAGGCTATTGCAAGCTCTTCCTTAGTTTTGAAATGTTTATAAAGTGTCTGTACATGCACGCCAGCATGGCTGGCAACATCGTTAAGAGTAGTACTCATGTGGCCATTGCGAGAGAAGAGCGTTGCTGCTGCCACCACTAGTTTTTCGCGATTCTGGTTTTTCTTTAGGGTACGTTTCGGGTATTCAACCGGCATAACATAAGTCTCTTTGGGCTGTAAGATAATCTCAGATACAACCAAAAGTCTTCCGGTCAGATCCTAGTTTCTGTTCTTTTTTGCTCTTCTTAATTACTTTTAGCGGTTAAGCGTGATTTTTACTAGTCGTAAAAAACTGTTAATTCGCCATTATATTCGCTTTGTTTGTCGATGGGAAACCCCGTCATTAGCGGGCGTATCAGCATAGATAACTGTGTCTTTGTTGGGTATAGTTAGCTATATTAATATAAAAATTGCCCCCGCGCTTAAAGATGGTCGTGCCCTTGCTTAAAAATCATAATGAACATGAATCTGTGCGAGCCGCTGACATAGGATTTCTGCTGCTCCTTACCTTACTCAATGTTATTAGCTATATCGATCGCCAGATGATCGCCAGCTTTGCAAATTGGATTGTCCCTGAGTTAAGGCTGAGCAATTTTGAGTTTGGCTTGGTGACTGGAATTGCGTTCCTGTTTTTTTACGCAATTGGTGGCCTGTTTATGGGGGTAGTTGCCGATCGCGTTAATCGTACTCGGCTGATTGCTTTTGGTCTTGGGCTCTGGAGTCTTCTCACCATATTTTCTGGTGCAGCGAAGAGTTTGGTCTCGCTAGTGGTGCCGCGGATGTTTATAGGTGTTGGAGAATCCATCTTAACGCCAGCCTCTCTTTCATTGTTAGGTGATAGGTTTCCGATCAGATGGCAAGGTTTGGTAGTCGGTATTTATGGAATGGGCGTGTCCATTGGCTTGGCGGCTAGTTTATTTATTGTTGCCTATGTGGAGCCCTGGTTAGGCTGGAGAGGGTGCTTTTACGCCCTGGGCGCCATTGGGTTGCTGCTGGCCTTATTTATGCTTTTTCTCAGAGAGACGCCCAGAAAAGTGATTGCGCCACAGTCAGCAGCTGCACATCAGAGCTACTCCTTTAAAGCTACAGTAAGTTCTTTGCGAGAGCTGTTGGTTGCATCGCCTTCATTGGCTGCGACAATTTCTGGCGCAATGCTGTTCAGTTTGATTCTTGGTGCCACTGGCTTTGAGCAGCTGTGGTTGGTGCAGGAGCGAGGCTTTGATAGAAGTGAAATTGCCGCAACAACTGCATGGATTTCGATA
>JAQWUP010000088.1 GCA_029242085.1 Porticoccaceae bacterium | reverse complement strand
CTCTTCGACCTTCACCAGCTCAGAGACAATTACACCCAACGCGGCACGGCGCTCGGCTTTTTCTTTAAACATATCGTCTGGCAGCATGCTTAGATCGATTTGCTGACCGCCGCCAAACTGCTGAACCATTTGCTGCTTGAGCTGAGTAATTTCATTGCTGACCAGCGCTTCAGGTAACTCGACCTTATTGAGATCAAACAACTGGTTCATCACACGGTTTTTAATCTTGGTGCGGATTGCATTGCGCAACTCTCGCTCCATATTGCCCTGCACATCTTCGCGGAATTTTGCTTCGCCACCCTCTTCAACACCGTAAATTTTGAAGAACTCGTCATTCAACTCTGGCATTTGCTTGGAGGATACCGAGTTGACTTTAACGGCAAACTGCACAGCTTTGCCCTTTAGTTCTTCGGCGTGATAATCTTTGGGAAACTTTAACTTCAGAACAGTCTCTTCGCCTGCACTCAGGCCTACCAGACCATCTTCAAAGCCAGGGATCATGCTGTTTGAGCCCAGGACCAGGTCCTGGCCTTCAGCGCTGCCGCCAGCGAACTCTTCTTTCTTGTGAGTTCCGACAAAATCGATATTGAGCTGATCACCGTCTTCAGAGGGCTTGTCAGAGGCTTCAAAAGTAGCCTGCTGATTGCGCAGCACTTCGATCATGGTCTCAACGTCAGCGTCGTTTACATCGGCACTTGGACGGGAAATTTTGACCTTGCTGATATCGGCTAGCTCTACTTCAGGATAGACCTCGAAGATAGCCAGATATTCAAGATCCTGACCTTCGCTGTCCTTCAGGTCGTCAATGCGCGGCTGACCGACCGGGCGCAGCTCTTCCTGCTGAATCGCTTCGTAGAAACTTGAATTAACCACTTCGCCAACCACTTCCTGACGCACACCTTTTCCATAATGCTGTTTAACAACACGCAGTGGAACCTTGCCCTTACGAAAGCCTTTGATAGAAACGGTCTTGGTTGCTTTCTCTAAGCGCGCAGTTACTTCTTGTTCGATTTTGTCGGCAGGTACACCGATCTTTAGCTGACGCTCAAGACCTGTGCTCGACTCAATAGAAACCTGCATCTGTTACCCTCTTTATAGATAGTAAAATATGGTGCGAGTGGAGAGACTCGAACTCTCACATCCTAAGACACTAGAACCTAAATCTAGCGCGTCTACCAATTCCGCCACACTCGCATATTCTGTCTTTTTGGGTCCTGTGCAACACCAGTTTGGTCGTTTCTGTTAAGCCGACCAGTGTACCCAGCCAAAAAGGGCGTGAAGTTTGCCACAGCACCTAAGAATCGGCAACTACTTCAGGGCCTTTAAAAGCCTAAACCAGTGAAAAAGTTTTTAGATCAATCGGCGATCCGAATCAAAGGCTCAGAATTGACTCCCAACTGCTTCTTAGCAGCGGATTCCCATGCTCAGCCATCAATCTGTCTGGGAATAATCAGAATGCTTAGTCTATGCTTTCTACGCATACTTTAATTCATCTAGCTAGGAGTTACATGATGAAAAACAATTACGTTATGCTTTTTGCTGTTGTAGCAACACTTGGACTTGCCGCATGTGATACTGGTGAACCTGAAACTGATGCTGTTTCGGCAACGGCTGCTGAGACATCGCTATCAGAAACCGCGACAGAAGCCGCTGATGCAACAATGGGCGCCACTGATGAGGCTGTTGAAGCGATGGGCGCCATGGCCGACGACGCTATGGACGATGCATCTGAGGACGCAGGCAGTCAAGTCGAGAGCGCGATGGATGATATGCTGGATCAATGATCTTGCGATCATAAAAAAACCCCGGTCAATACCGGGGTTTTTTTATTGTGCCAGAACTTACTTTGGTACAGTTATCTAACTCAATGGCGGTTTAAACAGCTACCTTGCGACGGCGTAAACCAGCAAGACCCAACAGGGCTGAACCAAATAACCAAACAGCTGCAGGAATTGGCACTTCATTGATACCAGCTACATAGAGAGCATCTGTATTAGTAGTACCAATATCGAAGTTCTTCTTCATGAAGCCTTTGTACCAGTCGCTCATCGAGCCAAAGATCGCCATTTGCGTCAACTCAAAATCCAGAGTGATCTTATCGGCAATGACATCCAGCAGATCGAAACCACCAGTATCGGTCCAGATCAAGACTTTAGTACCATCGGGTACATTGTCGTGCTTGCCCCAGATACCCACTTCAGAGATTTTCTTGGATGCGTCAAAAACAAATCCCAGAACCTCATTAATCTGAAGATTATCATCTGAACCAGCGTAACCACCACCGGCAGTGAAACACTTATTTGCACTCGGGCTACCGCCACCGGCGCTGTTGTCTACTTTCTCACGACAGACGCCAAGTCCAGACTTACTGCCCGCATCCAGGTATGCATTGCCACGCAACAATGATGGGCGAACCATAGGGCCGCCATCAACTAGCAGACCACCATAGACATTCAGATCGCCGAAATTCAGTGGTTGCCCACCTCTCTCGTCATTATCGGCATCAAAGTCATAAGTGTAAGTTGCGGCCATCGACAGACTGGCCATTGATAATACTACGGCACCTGCAAGTGACTGCAGTAATTTTGAAAGATTCCTATTCATAACTAACTCCTTAATATCTCCTGATAACAAACTAAGCGCGAATGCAAAAACGCGACTAATTCCATATATTTACAACAAAACTAAACTACTTAACAGGTAAAGGTGAAAGTAGTTCTCATTTTTGATATTGTCAAAAAAATAAACTGGATTTATTGGGATTATTTAATTTAAAAATCAATAACTTAGAGTTAATTACAGGCAGGCACTGATCGACCAAAATCAAGAACCGGCAGTATAGCCATCTAAAACAACAACTTAACTAGCTTTCTTGATAAATAACTTAATGGCACAGAGCGAAACCTCTTCTATTTGAGCAGAATCGGTGTAGATACCATCAATCAGCAACTTGGCAATACCATGGACGGTGCCCCAGATGACCTGAGTTGTGCGCAGAGGGTTATCGCCACTGATAAGACCTGCCTCCTGCCAGCTTGTAATCATTTCCAACTGATGCTGAAAACAGGGATAAGCGACATCGCGAAGCTCCTGGGTGCTGTTTTTCTGCTTCCAGATATTGCGACCGAACATCAGCTCATACTCTTCGGGATTATCGGCGGCAAATCTGACATATCCGCAGATAAACTCGGCAAACTTCTCCTCTGCCGTCAGGCTCGGATCATTAAAGGTGTCCTGAGCCCCTTGATAGCGTCGTCGAAAACCCTGCGCTGCAATGGCGCAGAGCAGATCATTCTTATCAGTAAAGTGATGATAGGGTGCGGTGCGGGACACGCCTGCCCTATCAGCCAGCTTGCGCAGTGACAGGTTCTCTATACCAGCCTCAGCGATTAGTGCTTTGGCTGCCATTAACAGGGCCTGACGCAAATCACCATGATGATAGCCCGGGCGCACAACTTTAAGATTGGCTGCTGAATTCATGGGGCCAATGTAACAACACATCTTGACAGTGTCAAAATAGCATCTTAATCTGCCCTAACCATGTAATCCCGCAGCCAGTAAGCGACCGTAAAGACAGCAACAAAAGCAGGTGAGACAAAAATGAAACTAGATGATTTCCCCAAGCTAAAAGCGTTTACAGTCAGTATTGATGAAAATCATGTGGTAGAAATCTGCCTCGATCGGTCAGAGGCTTTTAATAGTATGAACAGTGATTTCTGGGATGAACTTCCCGCCATCGTCGACGCTCTTGATCGACAGGCTGCGGCTCGCGTAGTTATTCTGTCCTCCAAAGGCAAACACTTCACCGCGGGCATGGATCTCGAGGTGCTCAGCAATTTGGGCGGTAATCCTGATGATGAGCCCGCACGCCGCGCTGAGCAGGCGCGCCGTTGGATTCTCAGCCTCCAAGATACCTTTACCCAGTTAGAAACGGCGCGCATGCCCATTATTTCTGCCATTCAGGGTGCCTGTATCGGGGGTGGCGTAGACATGATCTGCGCTACTGATATGCGTTTTTGCACGGCTAATGCGTTATTTAACATCAAAGAAACCGAGCTGGGTATCACTGCCGATGTCGGTACATTGCAGCGCATACAGCATGTGATGCCTTCAGGTTTGGCCCGAGAGTTGGCCTACAGCAGCCGCAATCTGGGTGCCGCAGAGGCGCTATCCTGTGGCTTTGTCAATAAAGTCTACGATACCCAAGAAGAGATGCTCACCGCTGTTCGCGCTCTGGCAACGGCGATCGCCAGACACAGTCCCATGGCCGTGCATGGCACCAAAGAGATGCTTAATTATAGTCGCGATCACTCAGTACAGGACAGCCTCAATCATATGGCAACCTGGCAGTCAGGTATGTTGCAGGCGCCAGATGTCCGAGAGGCCATGCAAGCAGGCGCCGAAAAGCGCGCGCCCAAATACGATAATTTATTGCCTTAAATCATTCATCAACATAAAAATAATTAGAGAGAACCTTATGTCACACAGCACCTACCCCCATATGCTTGCGCCACTCGACCTCGGTTTTACCACTTTAAAGAACCGCGTTTTGATGGGCTCTATGCACACTGGTCTTGAAGAGGTCGCAGATGGCCATGAGCGCATGGCTGCCTATTTTGGTGAGCGCGCCAAAGGCGGTGTCGGGCTTATTGTCACCGGTGGCATTGGCCCCAACTCAGAGGGCGGAACCCACCCCGCCACTAAGATGCTGGTGACCGACGACGATATCGCTGGCCACAAACAGATTACCGATGCAGTCCATGAGCATGATGGCAAAATATGCATGCAAATCCTGCACACTGGCCGCTACGCCTATTCACCAGATCAGGTGGCTCCCTCGGCGATCAAGGCGCCTATTAACCCATTTACGCCCCGAGCGCTTACGGATGCGGAGATCTACAAACAAATTGATGACTTTGTATTCACCTCCGTGCAGGCCCAAAAAGCAGGCTATGACGGCGTCGAGATCATGGGGTCAGAGGGCTACTTCCTCAATCAATTTATTGCCGCGCGCACCAATCAGCGTGAGGACGACTGGGGTGGCAGCTATGAGAATCGTATTCGCCTGCCCATTGAAGTGGTTCGTAAAGTCCGCGAAGCGGTCGGCGAGCACTTTATTATCATCTTCCGTCTCTCGATGTTGGATCTAGTTGATGGTGGCAGTACTGCCGAGGAAGTGATTCAGCTGGGCAAAGCGATTGAAGTTGCTGGCGCGACTATCATCAACACGGGTATTGGCTGGCATGAAGCGCAGATTCCCACCATCGCAACCAAGGTGCCACGAGCTGCCTTCACCTGGGTGACAGCGCGCTTTAGAAAAGAGCTGTCAGTGCCGGTTATTACCTCTAACCGCATAAACACCCCAGAGGTTGCCGAAGAGGTCTTAGCCCGTGGTGATGCGGATATGATTTCCATGGCGCGGCCCTTTTTGGCTGACCCCGACTTCGTTAATAAGGCCGCGGATAATCGCGCCGATGAGATCAACACCTGTATCGGCTGCAACCAAGCCTGTCTCGACCATGTATTTGGCGGCGTAATGACCAGCTGTCTGGTTAACCCCCGCGCCTGCCATGAAACTGAGCTGCATATTGTTGCCACTACTGACGCCAAGAAAATTGCCGTGGTTGGTGCAGGTCCTGCGGGTCTGTCCGCCGCCACAACAGCTGCATCTCGCGGTCATCATGTCACATTGTTTGATGCCGCTGATGAAATTGGTGGTCAGTTTAATATAGCCAAGCAGATTCCTGGCAAAGAGGAGTTTTATGAGACTCTGCGCTACTACGGCAAGCAGATTGAAATCACTGGTGTCGATCTGCAATTGAATTCCAGAGTCACCGCCGAGCAGCTCAATAACGGCGGCTTTGATGAGGTCATTATTGCCACGGGCATCAGTCCCAGAACCCCACAAATTGAAGGTATTAATCACCCCAAAGTGATGAACTACCTCGATGTGATTGGCAGAAAAAAGCCCGTTGGTCAGAAAGTCGCCATTATCGGTGCTGGCGGAATCGGCTTCGATACCGCGGAATATATTACCCACAGCGGCGAATCCACCAGCCAAAATATCCCCGCCTTTATGAAGGAATGGGGTATCGATATGACCTTTGGTTCACGCTCGGGCATTGAGGGTATCCAAGCTCAACCAGAGCCCTCCCCTCGCGAAGTCTACTTACTGCAGCGCAAAAGCTCGAGAGTGGGCAAGGGTCTGGGTAAAACCACCGGCTGGATTCACCGTGCCGGACTGGCCATGAAAGGTGTGCGTATGATGCCAGGCTGTGACTACAGCCATATTGATGACGAGGGCCTGCATATTACTGTGGGTGACGATCCTCAGGTACTGCCGGTGGATACGGTTATTATCTGCGCCGGTCAGGATCCGCTGCGCGAACTCGTCGAGGGTCTCAAACTGCCACATCATCTTATCGGTGGCGCTGATGAAGCTGGCGAACTAGATGCAAAACGCGCCATTAATCAGGGCACCAGACTCGCCGCTGCGATGTAAAAAGCGCTTTCTGTCTGCTGCTTTGGCTTGCTCGTCAGGTTAAAGCAGTAAGCAGATATATGGCTTATTTTGACGCTAAGCCTTGCATGCTAAAGGTAATCAACTCATCATTGCGGCTCTCTTAAAAGGTCCTTCAAAAAAACCACATAATGTCAGATAACGATTTCACCACCACCGACTTTCGCAACGCACTCGGCAGCTTCACCACAGGCGTAACTATCGTTACCGCCCTAGGTAAAAAAGGCCAGAAAATCGGCATGACTGCCAATAGCTTTAACTCGGTTTCACTCGACCCAGCCCTGGTGCTTTGGAGCATTGGTCGCGATGCCAACTGTTTTGAAGACTTTATCGCTGCACAGGCCTTTGCTATTCACATTTTGGCAGAGGATCAACAGGATCTATCCAACCTCTTTGCCAAAACTGGCTCAGATAGATTTGCCGCTCTGGAAACGACCGAAGGTCTCTCTGGGGTGCCCCTTCTACCCAGCTACAGCACATGCTTTCAATGTCGTATTGAGAACCAATACGAGGGTGGCGATCATGTTATCTTGGTGGGTAAGGTACTAGAGTTTACCGACAATGGCAGCAGGCCACTGGTTTTCCATCGCGGCGACTACGGCGCTCTATAAAATAGCAGCAATTTCTGCGACAGACATAATATCCGCATATTTAGCATTTAAATCAAATAGGTTGGCCTCCTGTGCAGCTGGATTTCTATCACCCACTGCATCGCGCGCAATCACGACCTGATAATTATTCTGCAGACCATCCACTGCCGAGGCACGAACACAGCCACTGGTAGTTAGACCTGTCATCACCAGCGAGTCGACTGCTAATTCTTTCAGGCGATCATCTAGATCGGTTTTATAAAACGCACTGGCCCATTGTTTCTCGATAAGCGGTTCATTGTCTCTGCGCCCCATTGCTGGGTCCAGTGCCACCCAGCGGGACCCTGCCTGAAGCACATTGAGCGCCGGCACCTTGCGACGAAATACGCTGGCCTGCTGATCACTGTGATAGACCACAGTGGTAAAAAATATCGGTAGACCGAGCTCTCTAAAGACGCCAAGAAGTTTGACATTGGCAGACACCACATCCGGGAGGTAGGTGCCGAGAAGACAGTCGGGATCGGTAAAACCATTGATCATATCCACCACTATCAAGGCGGGCTTTGGCCCTAATCCAATAGGGTTTTGCTCAAGGTTTCTCATAAACAGTTCCAACAAATATTATGGCTATAAAAAAGCGGGCTGTGCTTTTAACCATAAGCACAGCCCGCTGATTACATTACTAACTAGACCTTAGAAGCGGTAGTTAAAGTCGATACCGTAAGAATCTTTGGCACCTGGGTGAATAAACGAACCACCAAACTCAGGCGCTGGAATAATTTCTTCCAGATAGGTTTCATCGGTAATATTGCGACCCCAGATTGTGACACCCCAGTTCTCCGCATCAAATGAGATGCGCGCATTGAGTGTGTCATAGGCATCACGTGTCGCCTTGCTCATATCCTGAGTCAGACCCGGACCGTTAAAGACCTGCCAAATAGTTGGCGTTGCCTCACCCTGCAGGGTGTGGAAAGCCATCTCACCCACACGCTGCCAATCCAGACGCGTAGTCATCTCTACACCGTCGGCTACAGACATTTCAAACTGAGCACCGAGGTTATAGGTGCGGTCCGGAGCCTGAGGTGCATCATTGCCTACCGTTAATGGACGGTGGGTATTGCGCACAATCTCACTATCGAGGAAGCCAGCACCACCAAAGATCGACAGGTTTTCTGTGATAACGGCGTTGAAGTCCATTTCGAATCCCTGAATCTCAAGATCATCGATCGTGGTTACCACACGCATCAAGCCAAATGGACCAGCGAAGAATTCAAAGAACTGATTGTCTTCAACATCGGTTGTAAAGGCCGCCACATTAACTCGCAAGCGGTTGTCCATAAACTCCATCTTGCTACCCAGTTCGAAGCTGGTCGACACTTCTTTTTCATACTCATCGCTAACATTTAGATTGGCATCAACCGCAACACCGGGACTGGCACAACTTGGCACAAATGATGGACAGGTATCGCCGTACCAGAGATCCAGTAATGCGGTACTACCGACTGAGTTAAAACCACCACTGCGGAAACCAACACCCCAGCTGGCGTAGACATTGACATCGTCAGCCGCATTCCAGCTCCAGGTTACCTTGGGTTGAAGTTGGCTAAAGGTAGCGCTTCGATCAGGGACACCATTAGGATTGCCAGTCAATGCTGGATTGATCGGAGCAGTACCGGCATTAACACTCAAGCCTGAGGCATTAACATTGGGCACCTGATTGCTCACATCCCGCTCTTCGCGGTCATAGCGCGCGGCAAAAGAAAGCTCCATATCATCGTTGAGATCAAATTCAATCTGACCAAAAATAGCAGCCACAGAGGTATCGAACTTATCGTCAAACATCAAATCTGTCGGGTTGGGGCCAGTGGGGTCAATATAGCCCTGGCGTAAAAATCCAGCACCTGTATCTGCTCCATAGGCAACTACCACTTCGCGCTCAATATCGGCAATATAGGCGCCGGCAATCCAGCGCAGATCTGCATCGTCATCTGAGGTCAGACGAACCTCCAGGCTGGTATCTGACTGGTTGCGCTCCTGGTACTGATAGCCATCACAGGAGGTCGGCGTGTAGGGACCATAAATACCGGTAAAGTCAGGCGCTGCTCCGCCCGCACCTGGAAAGACACCAAAGGGGCTAAAGAATCCGCCAAACAGATCATCACGACCGGCACCACCCATCGAGGCCGGCAAGTTATTCAATGTGGCTCGATCCGCCTGACAGGATGGCGTCACCTCGTAGCCGTAGAATGTTGCACTGGTACCATCAGACAGCAGATACTCTTCCAGGTCACTGTAGCTAAATGTGACGCTGACATCGACATCATCGCGATCCCAGTCAGCTTTAACTGAAAACTCGGTGGTTTCCTGTTCATTTTCACCGGGCACATTATTCGAGAAAATAAACTCATGCTCATTTACATCCTTAAAGAATGTTGGGCCGAAACCGGCGGCAAAAGCAGGAATAGCAAAGACCGCATTAAAGTTAATTGCACCTCCGCTCACTTCACTCATACCAGCGCGCATATCCAGTGACAACTCTTCGCTGACATCCCAAATCAGACGACCACGCACTGTTGTATCTTCAAGAAAATCAACCGAGCTGGCTCCAGTGAACGCATTGCTGTAATGGCCATCCGTTTCGCGATGACTGACACTGAGTCTGCCGAGCATGCCATCACCCAGACCACCACTCAGAGTTAAGTTTGCATTTTTAGATCCATTGTTACCCGCACCGACCTTCATCTTGCCTTCAAATTCTTCGTCTGGGCGATTGGTGGTTACCAGAATTGCACCAGCGACAGCATTTCGACCGTAGAGTGCACCCTGTGGACCTTTCAAGACCTCAATCTGGCTAACATCTAGAAGCTCTTCATTAAAGCCATTAGGGTTAGTCACCAACACACCATCCACCACATAGGCAAAGGTCGATTCCGCGTCACGGGTTGAAACAATGCCGCGAATACTGACCTGCGTATCTCCCACATTGGCTGAATCAACCATGGTCACATTGGGCATCAAGCCAATAAAATCACCTGGACGCTGAATACCCGCACTTTCGATTTGCGCTTCGGTAAATGCGGTTACCGCAATAGGCACCTCCTGTAGATTTTCAGCACGCTTTCGTGCGGATACTACAATTTCCTCAATGGTCACTTCAGCGATAGCCATGGATGTCATACTGGCTAACACAGACAGCACTAACGCTTTTTTTACAAATGTAGTTTTCATTTTCTTCCCCTCAATTAAACATTTTATAGTTTTATATTTTTTGTTTTATTAAATATTATTTACTACCAATAAAAACCGGCTTGGTCGGCGCCGGCAAATGCGTTTCCGCTTCACAGCGGCCTCGAATTTCTTCTACATCACCACCAAAGTTAAACAGTGCTGGCTCTCCAGCGGCGGCTTTTAATTCAGAGCGTAACTTCTCAGTTGCACCCTCATCTACAGATCCATCCGCGGCCATCACAACGCCGTAGCGTTTAGCTCCCTCGACTGTCACCAGCCGTCGATTAACATCTTGGCGCACCAGCTGCGGATCGCGAGCAAATGGATCACCCCAACCGCCGCCGCCCCAAGTATTGAAATACAGCATATCGCCAGTTTTAACTTTGATGCCCTCGGCCTTGGCCGGCAGCCATTCTTCAGAGCCATCCACGCGCACTAGCCGCTTGGTCGAACGCAGACCCGTCTCACCCCCAAGCACACCCCAGGGATAGGTCAGCCAGCGCTCATCGTGAATACCTATATCGCCATCACAGAGGAAGCGATAGGCCACACTCAAACCATTGCCGCCGCGGTGCAAACCGGCACCGCCGGAATCGGGAATAGTCTCATAGCGTTCGATACGCAATGGAAAGTAAGATTCAATAAATTCATTGGGCACATTGGTAAATCCGGGCCACAGGCTGTGACCATCCGGGCCATCACCAACAGGGCGACCGGGAACACCACCAAAACCAATCTGGAATAGCTGGAACCATTCATCCCCTTTGCCCGGGCGGCTGTCATAGCCCGAGAAGAACAGGTGAGGCGAATCTGAGAAGCCTGCCGCATTTAACATCATCTCTGGCGCACCCATGCCCAGCAGGGCGCCAAGCACGTCAAAGATACGACCCAATGCATGGGTTCTGCCCGACAGTGCCGCTGGGTAATTAGGCTTTAATAAAGTGCCCTGAGGAATGCGTACATCCACCAGATCATAGAAACCATCGTTAAACACAATCTGCGGATCCACCACATTAATGGTGAACGAACCAAAAAACATTTTGAACATATCTTCGTTAAGGAAAAAGTTCACCGAACTCTGAGCCTGGGGGTCAGTGCCGGCAAAATCAAAGATCGCCTTCTCACCCTCCCTCCACATGGTGCACTTAATTTTGTAAGGACCCATGCCCATGCCGTCATCGCAAATATAGTCTTCAAACTCGCGGGGCTCTTCGGGGATAAACATACCGATAATATGTTTCATGGCGTCATAGTTGCGCTGCAACATAATATCCATGGTCGAGAACAGCACATCATCACCAAAACGTACGGCCAATTCGACACAGCGTTTGGCGGCGGTATTACAGGCTGCCACCAGCGCATTTAAGTCAAAACGGTTCCACTGAGGGGTGCGCACATTATGTAAAATCAGCTCTAGTAAATCTGACTGCAGTACGCCTTTCTTATACAGCTTGGTCGGCGGAATACGAATGCCTTCCTGAAAGATGGTGGTTGCTTCGATAGGAATCGAGCCCGGCACCATACCCCCATTATCAGACATATGACCGAACATTGCGGACCAGGCAATATGGCGCCCATCTTTAAATACTGGCACCAGCACCACCCAATCGGGTAAGTGGGAGACCGCTGCATTACACATATAGGGATCGTTGGTAAGGATAATATCTCCCTCTTCGATCTCCTCATCATAGGCTTCTAAAAAGGGCCCGATAAATGAGCCAAACTGGCCCACTACCATCTTGCCCTCCTTATTCGCGATCATCGGGAAGCAGTCGCCCTGCTCGCGAATACCGGGAGACATGGCGGTTCTAAATAGCACCGCATCCATTTCTTCCCGCGCATTGCGCAGGGCATTTTCAATAATATCGACCGTCACTCCATCGACATCAACCCTGTTTAGAGGCTCTTTATTGGTTTCTAATAATCTTGCCGTCATTTTATTGCCCTCCATTCGCTGGGTTGATCAGTAAGTTGCCCACCGCATCGACCTCGGCAACAAAGCCCGGCAATACAACGGTAGTTGAATCCATCTCACCCACAATAGCGGGACCCGGCACTTTTAAACCCGTATTGAGTTTATTGCGATCATAGATATTGGCGTCGTACCAATCCCCTTCGTAATAGAAACGGCTGGCAATAATCTTGCACTGCTCCAGGGTCATTCCAGTTTCGCCAATTTTGCGCTCGGCAATTGATTTGGCGCGAGCTTTGGCCACTGCGCGAATCATTAATATCTCGTGGCCATCATCCAACTTAAAGGTAAACAGTTGCTCGTGTTCCGCATCAAATTGATCGGTCAGCAGAGCCACACCCTTCTGTGCCAGCTCGGCTTCGGTAAAGTCGATAGTGATTTGGAAAGCCTGGCCGGCATAACGCAGATCAGCCTGATAGGTAATTTCATGGTCTGAGGCTGGAATATTATCTTTTAACAGAGCCTCACCCGCGCGCACCTGAAGCTCATGTAAATCAGCGGTCAACTTTGCGTCGCTGAGATCACTGGCCATGGTTAGATAAGTACGTGCCGCTTCGTCCTGTACCTGAGTAGTTGCATCACCATAGGCACAGAGTACGCCGGGGCCCGGCGGAATAATCACTGGCCAGGCATCGGTCAGCACACCCAGTGCATTGGCATGCAGTGGACCAGCACCACCAAAGCCAACCAGGGCAAAATCTCGAGGGTCATAACCCTGCTCCACCGATACCAGGCGCAGAGCGCCGAACATCGACTCGTTTACAATTTTGATAATGCCTTCCGCAGCTTCCATCAGATCAATGCCAATAGCATCTGCCACTGACTGTACCGCCGCCACAGAAGCCTCGCGATTGATCTCCATCTTGCCACCCAACTGCACATCAGAGGGCAGGTAACCCAGCACTACATTGGCATCGCATACCGTGGGCTGCTCGCCCCCTTTCATGTAGCAAGCCGGGCCCGGCACTGCACCTGCAGACTCAGGGCCCACACGCAATGCTTTGGTTAACTCGGGAACAAAGGCAATGGAACCGCCGCCAGCACCCACAGTTCGCACATCCACTGAAGGCGCGCGCACACGCACATCGGCGACAATGGTTTCACGGCGCACACGGGCGCGGGAGTTTTGAATCAAGGCTACATCTGTAGAGGTACCACCCATATCGCAGGTCAGAATATCGTCGTAACCAGCGCGGCTACAAAAGTAAATTGCACCGGAAACGCCGCCAGCTGGGCCGGACATCAGCATATTTACCGGTGACTCAGCCGAGGCTCGGGCCGAGGCCAGACCACCATCGGAGCGCAGAATCGACAGCTGGGTGTCAGAACCCATCCTCTCATCCAGCGCCGCCTGCAAGTTGCTCACGTAGTTGGCCACTTCTGGGCGGACATAGGAATTAACTACCGTGGTTTCGGTGCGCTCATATTCCTGCATCTCTGGCACAACATCACTGGAGATGGAAATGGGCGTGTCAGTAAATATCTCTGCGGCAATTTCCCTGGCGCGCTGTTCATGGGCACCATTAATGTAGGCATTGATAAAGCAGAT
>JAQWUP010000083.1 GCA_029242085.1 Porticoccaceae bacterium | reverse complement strand
AACTGGTAATGGGGCAGGCCCATAGAAAAGCCGACATCAATCTTGCGGATCAGGTCACCGGTATTAAACCAGCGATCGCCGGGTTCACGCAGATCGGTCAATATTTTGTCATTGGTGGCGTCGGCATTTTTGTAGCCATCAAACTTATAGCGATCATCAATCTGGCCCAGCATCAGGCCAGCTTCACCTTCCTCTACTTCAATCACCTGGCCATTCTCATCCAGCACGATTTCGTCATTTTCGATATCGTATTTCACCAGCATTACCACTACAGAACCGGTTCCGATCGTAGACTCTTTATTAAGAATATTGAGGAATGAAACATTGCCCTCACTGGAACCATAGATCTCGGTAATGCGCTTAACGCCAAAGCGCTTGCGAAAGGTACCCCAGATATCTGGGCGCAGGCCATTACCGAGCATGGTTTTAAGTGGGTTATTTTTTTCCTCTGGGCACTCAGGCGCCATGGCCAGATAGCGGCACAGCTCACCCACATAAACAAACAGCGTGGTCTGGTGCTTTTGCACCTCAGGCCAAAACTGGCTGGCAGAAAAACGGCGGCGCACAAACATAGAGGCACCAGAGTGCAGGCAGCTGCCAATGCCCAGCAAAAAGCCCGTGGCATGGTACAGCGGCAGGCAAATATACATGCGGTCTGAGGGCTTGGCATGAAAGCCCACGGTGGAGTAGGGCTTGGACGCAGACATAATTTTACGGTGATAGATAACGGCGGGTTTGGGCAGGCCCGTGGTGCCAGAGGTAAAGATATACAGCGCTATTTCGCCGGCCACAATCTCATCGGTTTCCGGCAGGTTATCGCTGGGCATATCTGCCAATGTGGCACTGAAGTCCGTTGCCCAGTCAGGCGCAGCTGCGCCTGTAAGAGGGTCAGCAACCCACAGATAATCTTTGTCCTGCAGCTCTAGGTCGCCTTTTACGCCGACTATAGGAGCCATCAGTTCTTGGCCCACCAGACATTTTGTTGACTCGACTATGCCAATGCAATGAGCCAGTGGCCGGTCAGTCAGGCCCGTATTCACCATGCCAGCAGTTGCGCCAATTTTAGCCAGCGCAAAAATACTGCACAGCAACTCAGTGCGGTTTTCAATGAGTACCGCCACACAGTCACCGCGAGCGACGCCTTGGTTTTTAAGGCTGTGGGCAAACTGGTTAGTCAAAGCATTAAACTGCGCCCAAGTTAGCTCAGAATCGCCACTGACAATTGCGGATTTATTGGGATACTTGGCTGCAGTGGTTTGAAACATCAGGCCAAGGGATGTTTTCATATCATCAGTTGGGGGCTGAAAAAACTGTAATGTGGGTGCAGCTTGGAAAAAATTCCATAGCACTCTAAAAAATTCCACAAACTTACTCATCAGTTTCCCCTATTTGTTATGTAATAATTATTGTCATTCTAGTGTGCTGAATTATTATGGCACTTCAAATGCCAATATAAAACCAGTAACAATGATACTGAGTATATCGGAGTTAATATGATTTCAGGGGCAATGCAGTATAAAAAGAAAGTCCAGCGGGTCATGGGTAAGCAGATCGCCTATATCGAAGAAGGTGAGGGCGACCCAATAGTGCTATTGCACGGCAATCCCACGTCCTCCTACCTGTGGCGCAATGTTATCCCTGAATTGGCAGGGCTAGGGCGAGTTATAGCGCCAGATCTGATTGGTCAGGGTGACTCGGAGAAGCTGCCAGCCTCCGAGGGGGCAGAACGTTATTCCTTTGAGGTGGTTTACAACTACCTCGATGGCTTATTAGATGCGCTGGGTGCCAATCAAAATATCACCCTGGTTATCCATGACTGGGGCAGTGCTCTGGGCTTTTACTGGGCCCAGCAGCATCCAGCTGCCGTTCGCGGTATCGCCTACATGGAAGGCATCGTGTGCCCACTCAGTTGGGACGACTGGCCCGAATCAGCCCGAGGTATCTTTAAAGGTTTTCGCTCTGACAAAGGCGAAGAGTTGATCCTCCAGCGCAATATGTTTATCGAAGCGGTATTACCCAGCTCGGTGATACGAGATCTGACTGAAGAAGAGATGAGCCATTACAGGGCAGGTACAGAAACGCCCGACGACCGCCAGCCCACATTGAACTGGCCGCGACAGATTCCCCTAGGGGGCGAACCCGCTGCCATGGTGGAATTGGTCGAAAGCTATGGGCAGTGGATGGCCGGTAACTCAATACCCAAGCTGTTTATTAATGCCGAGCCCGGCTCAATTCTCACTGGCAAGCCTCGGGAGTTTTGTCGTAGCTGGCCCAATCAAACCGAGGTCAGTGTGGCGGGCAGCCATTTTATTCAAGAGGACTCGCCAGTGGAGATTGGTCGTGCCATCGCAGGTTGGTGTAAGAGCCTTTAGTTGTTCCTCTGAAAATATCGCCAACCAATGGTGAGCTGACGCAGAGCATCAAGAACTGAGCGCATTCCGCCGCGAGGCTAATTTATAATCTGGCCGCTGAGTTACAGGTTTAACGTGACGGGCCCCTGAAAAGACTCGGCGCTCAAAAAGAATGCTGCTCTTGTGGGTGTGGGTAAGTGCACCAATAAGTCATGCTTGAGTTGAATCTCCCGCACAGTCCAGCCTTCTGGTAGCTGTCGCTTATTGTCCCTAGAAGCTCCGGGTATACCTATGGCTGAATCATGCATCACCGGCACATAGTCTCTACCATCGGCAAAACTCATTACCTCAATGGTGCGCCCCGCTTTAAAAAGCAGGCTGTGGTGCTTGTAGACATGCATAACCATCACGCCGTCGTAGGCCTTGTCATCTTGAGTACTTTCGATGTGACCTGGGCGGGCAACGCGCACAAATATGCGACTATCAACTTGCATGGTATCGAGGGGGCCGTCCTGTTTTGCATTTGGAGAGCGTCGAAAATACGCTAGGTCCATTGATGCGCACCCAATACCACACTTTACAAAGCCCTCGGGTAGATTTAGCGCCTCGTATTGATGCCTAGTCAAAGGCTTATGGCTCAACCAGACATTGCGCGTGGCCAACTCCAAAATTTCTCCAGCTCGCTGG
>JAQWUP010000082.1 GCA_029242085.1 Porticoccaceae bacterium | reverse complement strand
TTGTCTAAATGCCATTGATGCGCATGAGGAATAATTCGCTCATTGGTAAACCGATGATACTGCTCTCGCGCGGCATCAATAAAGTCATCGCCAAGATTTTCACTTGCAAACACACCATCACGACATTGCTCAGCCAGTGCACGGCGTGTCTCGGCGGTATTTCCGTTATTTAGCAGCTCGGCAACAGCACTGTTATTGGCTAAGTCACTGGCTTGAATACTCAGGCCAAAATCAGCTGGCCTGACAACTTCGTTCTGCCCCATGGCCAACCCACCCACTACTTGGGCTAGATATTCACCAAAGGCTATTTGCAAACTGAGCTGCTCTACAGTGCGAAATTTGCCGCCCTCTTGCAGAGACTCTGCCCAGCTTAGTAAGACCTTGAGCGCTGTTGAGGTGGAAATAATCCAAGCATAACCATGCAGTATTCTCTGTTCTTGGTCCGCTAACGCTGGGACTACTTTACCCTCTCTCATAGTCGCCTTAGCAACAACCTGATGGACCTGCTCAACATACTGATTCAAGGCTACTATGGCGGCCCTGTGGATTGTAAATTCTGTACTCATAAATTGCTCTCTCCCACTACACCCTGGCTTACTAAGTCTGACACCTTATCTCTATCCATGCCCAGAACTGACTGTAAAACAGATTCTGAATGTTGACCCAAATGTGGTGCCACTGTGGCTGTGCCACGTTTGTGATCGGTAATAGTTAACGCGGATCCCGGCGTTGGATAGGTAAAATCACTTGGGTTTTTAATCTCAGTGAAAATAGGATTATTTTTAACCAAATCCTCATCGTCAGCAGCCTCACGCATCGTTTGGTATTCACCCCAGCAGCCACCAACAGCATCCAATGCAGACTGCAGTTCTGCCGCTTGACGCAAACAGACACGGGATTCAATCAACGGATATAGCGCGTCGCAATGTTGGTAACGAACGCCCTCATCTTTGGCAAAGGTCACGCCTCTAGTAGACTCTATCTCACTGACCTGCTGCTCTATTTCTAGTACGCTTAACAGACCGCGCCACTGGCGTGAAGTGATCGCCATAATCATCATGCGCTTACCATCGGCGGTCTTAAAGTCTTTGCCAAAGGCACCATAGAGCTCGTTGCCATGCCGGCTGCGATTGCCATCTTGGTAAAGAACCTCTGCGAGCTGCCCCATATTCGCCATTGCCGTTACCCCGATATCCGTCAGAGGTATTTTGTATTCCCCACCCTCTCCGGTTGCGGCTCTGTGCTTATCGGCCGCGAGTAAGCTAAAGGCCGCGTAGGCGCCAGCCAGGAGGTCCCAGGCCGGTAACACATGATTGACAGGCTCGTCATCTGACAGTGACTGCGGCCCGGTCATTAAGGGGTATCCGAGGGCGCAATTAACGGTGTAGTCGAGTGCTGGTCCTCCATTGGACTGGCCCATTACCCGCGCAACGATTATATCTGCACGCTTTTCCGATAATGTTTTATAGGAGAGGAATCCTGTTTGTGGAAAGTTAGTCAGTAAAATACCGCCATTTTCTCCCGGAGCGCAAGCCAGATCCTGAAGCAGGCTTTTACCTTGATCAGTACCTATATTTACCGTTATGGATTTCTTGCCTTTATTGAGACCTTCCCAATAAAAGCTCACACCCTCATTACTTTTCGGCCAGCGATTATAGTCTGGCCCACCACCTATGGTGTCCACACGAATAACCTCGGCACCCAATTGTGCTAGATACAAACCCGCACTGGGGGAGGCGACAAAGGAAGATGCCTCGATAACCCGCAAGCCATTTAAAATACCATACATAAAATTTAGACTCCGAGGGGCCCAATAATAGACACTGAACTCACATTTTGTGAGGGCATGCCGCCGAGATTGTGGGACAGGCAAAAAGTGGGAGAGTCTTGGCGCTGGCGCTCTCCTGCTCTACCCAATAACTGCAGATAATTCTCATACACCATACGAAGGCCTGAGGCGCCAATCGGGTGGCCAAAACATTTCAGACCGCCATCTATTTGGCAAGGGACCCTGCCGTCCGCATCAAATAATCCGTCGAGCACATCTTTCCAGCCCTGCCCCTCTTGAGAAATAAACAGGTCTTCCATAGTGATTAGCTCTGTAATAGAGAAGCAGTCATGAACCTCGGTTAGAGAGAGCTGATTACGGGGATCGGTGATGCCCGCTTCTTTATAAGCTTTTGTGGCAGCCACACGGGTGGTGTGCAGATAACTGCCATCCCATTGATCACTCTGCATTTCCCAGCCATTAGAACTGACCACCTGCATCGCCTTTATGGCAACTATATCGGTTTTACCCAAAGCTCTTGCTATCTCTGGCGTGGTCACGATTGCACAGGCAGCGCCATCGGAAACACCGCAACAATCAAACAGCCCCAACGGTTCGGCGATCAATGGGGCATTCAATGCTTTATCAATATCAATCAGGTTGCGTAAATGGGCCTTAGGATTTTTAGCGCCATTGGCATGGCTCTTAACCGAGACATGAGCCATGGCACGCTTAAGATCTGACGGACCAATGCCGTGTTTGGCGCCATAGGCGCTAGCCAACTGAGCAAAATTGCCCGGCGCTGATCCGGTGACGCCGATCATGTCCCAGCGCGAACCGCGCGTACGGGTTGGCAAACCGCCGTAGCCGGTGTCTTTAAGCTTTTCTACTCCTATGGCTAGAGCGATATCTGCCGCCCCTGAGGCTACCGCATAGACCGCCCCACGCAGTGATTCTGTGCCGCTGGCACAGTAGTTTTCAACTTTGGTGACACCTATATCAGGCAGACGCAGTGCCACCGCCGCGGGAATGCCCGAGGGGCCGGTACTTTGGGCATCAAAACCAACACCCAACCAGGCCGCTTCGAGCTGCGCTACCTCGATACCAGCATCCGCGATTGCCTCTTCAAATGCCTCTACCATCAAGCCGTCGGCATCAGTGTCCCAGCGCTCGCCAAAGCGCGCACAGCCCATCCCTAAAATCGCGACCTTATCTTTAATACCACTTGTCATCAGGACCCTCCTCGCTGCACTGGTATGGCTTTCCAAAAATACTTTCTAAACCCACGGAGTGTATCAAAGGCTTTTATTCTGAAAACCATCCTCATCTCTCTGCCCACCTCGGCCTCGCCCTCCTCAATATCAGCAAACTCGGCAACCATACGTCCGCCGCCATTGAAATCGATCATGCCATAATAACTGGGCGGATCAGGCGAATAGGCCAGTCGATCTGCCGTATAACTGAGGACCTTGGCCACACGATCCGCAAGAGGATAATCTTCGAAGGTTCCCGTCGCCCTGGAGAGCGTATTTACCGGCAAATCGGTCTTGGGAAACTGGACAATACCGCTTTCGCTGCATTTTCCACCAATCAAACCCAGCACCGTTTTACGATCGCGGGCAAGGCTGGTGCCCGGCTGTTTTTCATCCAACTCGGCGCGCATGCCTTTATCAATATCTAGCAACCCTCGATGGAACAAATACCTTGAGTAATTGGTGTCGGCTAAACCCGGCTGTATAAAGTGCGCCTGCCGCTGATTGACGGCCGGCAGGTGCTGGGTGGTTTCAAATACCATCACATCAGCGCCCTGCCCAAAGCTGGCCAACAGCACTTTTTCACCCGGCTTGGCATTTTGCAAAGTCATCGCCAACATCAGCATTGGGTGGCTAACACCTGTATCGCCAACAGTTGCCATATGACTATCTGCCACAGCTTCAGGGGCTATTCCCGCAACCGCCGCAAGCTTTTGCGGCACACCTCTTACCGGGACAGAGATCACAGCGTGGTCAACGGCCGCAGCAGAAATTCCCAGTTTCTCAAGGGCGGCCCCAATAGCTGACCCTAGAATCTTTTGGTAGCCCTCATCGCGCACAAAGCGAGCTTCCCAGGCGTAGTCAAAATCAGCGCCGGTTTCACGGTAGTGATCAACAAAATCAATGGATTTAGAATAACCACCGAGAAATTTGGCAATTACCTCACCAGAACCCGCTAAAACTGCCGCAGAGGCGTCGCCGTAGTTCATCTCTTCAGTAGACCCAACTTTAGACTTGCGCCGGTCAGCTGCCAAGCACAGCGCCATAGCGCTATTTTGCAAGGCATGCATCAGGGAGCTGGTCCCTGCACGCAGACTACCAGTGCAGTCTGCGCTCATAACATTATCAGACAGATTCAAGGCCTCTTTGACAATACCTGCGTTAGAGCGATCAGCAAAGGGCAATGTTGTAGAAGCGAGGCTAATTGATTCAACCAGGCGACGGTCAATACCATCCATGCAGTATCGGCCCGCCTCTACCGCCATTGTTACCGGGTCTTCATCCCAGTTACTAATGGCTTTTTCGCCTTTGGCCAAGCCGCCTAATCCCGGAGCGTACCACCTGTTGGTCTGATAAATAGAGTTTCTTTGAAGACGGCGCCGAGGAACATAGAGGCCATAACTTAAAATTCCGACATCCATACTTAAAACCCGTTAGAAATAAGGAAATATTGCAAAGCAGCTAGCATGTTTTGAGCAGCAACTTTATTCTTGTATTTAGCACTAAAGCTAATGGCAATGGAACTAGTACTTTTGTTGTAATGAGCGCTGAGAATTAACTAACAACTAGAGCTGATGACCATGATTGATAACGAGTATTTGCTGTATAAAATCGAAAAAAATGTCGCTGTAATCACATTGAATCAACCGGATTCGATGAACGCGATAAGTCCGGACTTTGCGCAGGTACTTGAGGAGGCGATTGACTGTGCTAGCCAAGAGGCCAATGCCATTTTGCTGCTGGGCAGCGATCGCGCATTTAGTGCTGGTGCCAACCTAAAAAGTAATCGTTTCGATGACACCAGCACTGATATGGATGTGGGTATAAATCTGGAAAACGTTTATAACCCATTCTTAACTAAGCTCGTTGATCTACCAATTCCTTTGGTTGTGGGTGTACGTGGGGCGGCGGCAGGAATCGGCTGCTCCATCGCACTGATGGGCGACGTTATTGTTGCAGGTCGATCTGCGTTTTTCTTGCAGGCGTTCTGCAATATAGGTTTGGTCCCAGATGGCGGTGCCGCGTTTTTACTGAGTAAATCTGTAGGCCGAATTAAGGCTATGGAGTTAATGCTACTGGGGGAGCGCTACCCTGCCGAAGAGGCACACAAAGATGGCTTAATTACCCGCTTGGTAGAGGACGACAAAGTGGTTGAAGCGGCATTAGAGGTAGCCGAAAAGTTGGCAAAAGGCCCGAGTAAAACCCTGGCACTAATTCGTAAATCTGCCTGGGCTGCTTTAGATTCAAGCTTCAATGATCAACTAAAACTTGAACGAAAGTACCAAAAGATCGCTGGATTAACGCAAGATTTCAAAGAAGGTGTGTCTGCGTTTCGAGAGAAACGCAAACCCAACTTCAGCGGCAATTAAATGTCTGGATATCAACTTTTAGCCTCACCTCTGGCGATATAGCGGTCGACCTCTTCATGGAAAAACTGGACCCGTTTTTCCTGGTCGGCCATAACGGAGCCGGTAAAGCCTTTCGACATTAACCCTTTTTGCTGTGTTGACCAAACCCGAACATCATCGTCAATTACCGGCCCGCAGGACACCTCGCGGACCTTGCCTGTAATATGCGGCACTTGGACATCCAGACTGACCGTGTCATCCATCGCCGCTGCATAGTATTCCGTTGCATTGTCCGGGAACCACATCAGGAACCAGGTATCGAAAAAGCACTTCGCTGGATCGGTCGGGTGTGGCGTTGCTTTGAGGAATATACAGCCATCCGGCTTGAGACTAAGGGACAGATTGGGAAAAATGGTATAGTGGAAATGATCCGTTAACTGCTCGTCGTGCATACCAGAGTAATCAAAACCTTTTTCCGCACCTAACTCACGCTTAATCTTTTGCATGGCCACACGCATAGCCTGGGGATCGTCTCGGAATTTCTCAGGATCAAGGCCCCAAAATTCAAACTGTTCTTTTAAAATTTCCTTAGTGGTATCAAAATCGCTTTTTAATCCAACCGTGGGCTTGTCACCAGGCATAATCATTCGAGCATGACCCTCTTTTTCAAAGATATCCATCTGACAGTGCTTATAGGACTGTTCCAAAATATGCTTTGATCCAAGGTGTACAAAAGGCAGGTGGTAGGATTCATTAAAATTATCCTGCACCACCTTCCAATTAAAATCACCTTCGATGGTGACCCAATGAGTGCGCTTCATACGGCTCATATCATAGGTATTAATCTGCGCGTAAACCGGGCCCAGAAACTCCTCTAAGGACATGACGTCCTCATCCATCGAATACCACACAAAGCCAGCAAAGACAGTGCAGGGCAACTCCTTTAGGCGCAGCTTTCCACAGGGATTACCCTGAGTAAAGTCTTTCGCATCCGGCACAAACGACAGCTCACCATTTGGCTTAAATCGCCAGCCATGATAGTTACAGGCCATAATTTTACCGCTGCTGGACTCTTCATGAACCAGCCTATTACCACGATGTTGGCAGACATTGTAGAACGCGCGGATCACACCCTCGTCATCACGGGTACACAGAATTGATTCCTTGCCAACCTCACAGGTAAAACGATCGCCAGATTTTTGTAGCTGCTCCTCCAGCCCGGCGATTAACCAGGTCTTCGTCCAGATATGGTCCCATTCCTTGTGCATAAACTCTTCGGAATAGTAGCGCTCTCCAGTAACCGGCTCGCCGGCAACTTCCGGCTCTGGGAGTTTGATAAGGTCAATTCGATTGGAGTCGTCCAAACCATTGGTTGACTGTGCAGTTGCCATAAAGTAATCCCGAGAAGTTATTTTCTTAAAGTAAAGTCTATAGATTAAGAGTAAAGCCTAGCGTTGTCTGCTATCAATTTTCACAGCCCATAAAAAAAGGGACGCTGCCGTCCCTTTCAAACCATCCTTGGCTCTCTTACAAGGGAGACTAGAACTGATAGTCGAACTGCAGTCCATAAGTAGTACCTTCGTTCCACTGCTCATATGCAACTAATGGTGCAATAATACGCCATATGTGTTCGCGCTCATCAGTGATATTGTTACCAAAGACCGATACTTTATACTCGCCATCGGCACCAAAAATGTAAGACACGTTTGCATTCAGATTGGTGATGCTGCTTTGGAGGCCCTGAACTTTGTTCTGAGCATCGCCTTCCATTTCACTACGGTACCGGTAAGTAACATTACTCTGCAGCGTGCCCTTTCCAAAGGCTGAAGTGTGGGTAAGACCAAGGCTAGCTGTATTTTCCGGCGTGTTTCTTGGAGTCAGACCACTATTGTCGGTAGCAACACCAGACCCAGTAAGGTCAGCCATGTAAGAATTATATTCAGCATCTACGTGCCCATAGCTGGCGCGAACCTTAAGGCTTTCAGTAGCCTGCAACAGCATCTCTAGCTCAACACCCTGAATGTCTAGACTTGCAGCATTTCGCACAACCGTAGCAACATTAACGTTGCTGATAGGAATAAAGATTGATTCCTGCTTGTCTTCAAATTCACTCTTATAAAGTGTCGCATTCAGAGTCATTCTGCCATCTAGCAAGGTTCTCTTGGTGCCCAACTCAAAGGTCTTAACGTACTCAGGCTCATAGCTTGGGTTGATAGCAAAGTTTGCCTGACGACCAAAGAACCCACCACTCTTAAAGCCTTCGGTATAAGAGCCGTAGATCATGGTGTCATCTGAAGGAGTAAAAGTCAGACCAACCTTGGGGGAAAACTCGTTAAAGTCAGCCTTAAAGTTAGTCATCTTTTCCGCTAGAGCCGCTTCACTAAGGTCTGTTGGCGTATACGTGCTGCTTGCACCATCAAAATCTTTCTCTTCCTTGGTGTATCGTCCGCCCACTGTAAGGGTAAGTGCGTCAGTGAGAGAGTAGTCAAGCGAGAAAAAAGCCGCTGTCGAGTCTGTGACCTGATCCTGACCGTTATAGCCATAAAAGTTCTTAGGGAATGGAGCTACTACTGAAAAGAGATCAAATACACGCCACCGCTGAGAGTAGTCCACTTCCCAATAATAAAGGCCAGCAACAAACTCCATTTTATCGGAGAACTGCGATGTAATACGAAGCTCCTGACTGGTCTGTTCCCACTGGTTAATATACTGGAATCTCAACATTTCAGCTGCAGAGGCATCGAAGTGGATCATATAGTCCTGTTCCAAATCTCGGCGAGTAGTAATCGACGTCAACAAAACCGGTCCTAAATCCCAATTCGCTGTCAAAATCATGTTGTCGGCTTGCGTTATGGTGTCGTTGCGACCGTCAGTCGATGTCTGATCCGGGCCACTACCAGTATCCGTTGCAGCACAACCGCCAGTTCCCAAATTCGCATTTACTCCACTTAGAGCGCATGTCAGGATGCCGGGTGTATTAGCATTAGCATAGGCACCAGAGTCAGTATCATCGTTATTTCTTTCAACATGGAGTTGGATATCAAAGTCTTCAGTTGGCTCCCAACGAATTGCAGCACCAAAAGTGGTCTTATCGTCGCCAAACACCTTTTCATTAAGCGTTGTATTGTAAAAGTAACCGTCGCTTGATATTTCGTTAGCGAAAAGTTTAATACCTCCGTTCTCACCCAAAGGTAAGTTAAGCAAACCATTGAAATCTTTGCGGCCGTCAGAACCAACGGTTGCAGAAACTTTACCGCCGAACTCACCAGTAACGTCGCCACGAACAACGTGGATAACGCCACCAGTGGTGTTTTTACCAAACAGGGTACCCTGTGGTCCACGCAGAATTTCAATTCTTTTAGTATCGAAGTTATTCAGCATACTACCGGCCGCAGTACCCAAATACATACCATCGACTACAACACCAATTGATGGATCGTAACTTTTATCAGTTTCCGAATACTCAACACCACGCATACTAATATTTACACCGCCAGGAGTACCCTGGTTTCTTTCAATATAAAGGTTTGGTGCAAAATCAGCCATGTCGCGCAGACTACGAACGCTCGCGCGATTAAGATCCTCTGTTACCGAGGTTACTGAAATCGGCACATCCTGAAGTGATTCTTCCCTTTTACGTGAAGTAACAATAATTTCTTCAAGCGCTAAACTCTCTGCATAAAGCACAGGACTAGTCACAGCCGCTGTTCCAGCGACAGCAAAGGCCAGTGCCGATGCAACAAATCTTTTTTTCTTAAAGTTTGGTAAATTTATTATTTCCATTAGTATCTCCCCTCATCTTAAAATGTCCAAGTAAACTAACATGACCTAGTTGCATCAACACTCTCATTTGTGATAACTGCTTACTTGAACTATTGATTGTAATAGGATGTTAAAAAAGGGCTTGGCCACTGTGTCATTGGAATATTGCACAGAACACAACGGACCAAACCCAGTTTTTGCAAAAGCCAAGAATTATTAACGCTCGAAGTCGCGAATCATCTCTTTTGCAATCAGTAACTGCTGAATTTGAGACGTACCCTCGTATAGCCTAAAAATACGTACGTCTCGATAGAACCTCTCCACCGCATAATCTGCAATATAACCTGAGCCACCATGTATCTGGACGGCACGGTCTGCTACACGACCTACCATTTCTGTGCAATAAAGTTTACAGGCCGCCGTATATCGAGATAGGCGACCACCCTGATCGTACATGCGCGCAGTTTCTTCAACCATGCACTTGCCGGCAAAATATTCTGTGTCGCTATCAGCAAGCATTGCCTGTACCAATTGAAAATCTGCTACTCTCTGATTAAATTGTTTCCGCTCCAGCCCGTAACTCAAACTGTCATCAATCAGGCGTCGAGCACAGCCCAGAGCAACAGCGCTCATATGCAAACGCCCTCTATCAAGTACCTTCATGGCAGTGATAAAACCTTTGTTGGGCACAGCACCAATAATCGCCTCTTTGGGAATCTTTACATCGGTCATAATTACATCGCAAATATGGGCGCCGCGCTGGCCCATTTTTTTGTCAGGCGTACCAATTTCTATCCCGGGTAAATTGGCATCCATAAGAAATGCGGTGACACCTTTGGAGCCCGCTTCCACTGTGCCGGTACGGGCCATTAGCGTGAACACACCGGCCCTATTCGCATTGGTAATGTAACGCTTGGTACCATTGACTATGTAATAATCCCCTTCAAGCCGTGCCGTGGTGCGAACCGAACCTGCATCCGAACCTGCGTCTGGTTCAGTTAATGCAAACGAACCGATTAATTCTCCGCTTGCCAGCCGCGGTAAATAGTGCTGTTTTTGCTCATCGGTGCCATCGAGCAAAATCCCCTGGGAGCCGATACCAACGTTGGTGCCGATCACACTTCGAAACGCGGGCGATGCATAACCCAGCCTTTGAATTACCTGCACCTCTTCTTCGGCGGTCAGACCTATGCCACCGTATTCTTCGGGTATCGAGAGACCAAACAACCCCATCTCCGCCATTTGCTGGATAATTTCTGGCGGCACTGCATCATCATCAGATACCTTTTTCTCTATTGGGATAAGCTCATTGGCAACAAACTTTTCCATGGTTTCTAATAGTTGGTTAAATGTATCTTTGTCGAGTGCCATATAAATATCATCTGTAATTTAAAAAAACATTATCGCCAAAGCCTCTCGGATTACTACTAACACTTTGGGTAGAGGGTCAAACCTCTGCCGCTAAATAACTGGCCTGATTGATCGCGGCCTTTGCATCTAGCTCAGCCGCTCGAAAAGCACCGCCAGCGAGCTTTACATCTAGCCCTGCACTTTCCAATTCATCGAAAAGTGACCGATTTGACTCCTGACCGGCGCAAATAATAATCGTATCAACCTCAAGTAGTAGAGCATCATTGTTAACCAAGATATGCAGCCCCTGATCATCGATATGCTGGTAGGTGACAGCATTTAGCATTTTTACATCTCTCTTGGTTAGCGAGATTCTGTGGGTCCAACCGGTGGTCAACCCCAAGCCACGGCCTACTGGAGAATCTTTGCGTTGCAATAAATATATTTCACGATCCGCTCTCTCAACTATCGGCTGCACACCGGTAACACCACCGCGTGGATGGTTTTTAAAATCAATGCCCCACTCGCGTGCAAATACTTCTTTATCCATCGCCGATGAAACCCCCTTGTGACTAATAAGCTCGGCAACATCAAAACCAATGCCGCCGGCACCAATAATAGCCACGCGATTACCGACCTCGACCGCACCCTCAATCACTTCGAGATAGCTCACCACCTTGGGGTGATCAATACCGGAGATATCAGGTACACGGGGACTGATACCAGTGGCGATAATAATTTCATCAAAGCCCTTTTTTTCTAATGACGCCTTATCTACCCATGTATTGAGATGAACCTCGACATTGCCCAACCTGAGCATGGTGTCGTAATAGCGCAGTGTTTCATAAAACTCTTCTTTGCCCGGAATGCGTTTTGCCAGATTGAATTGACCGCCAATCTGCGCAGCCCCATCGTATAACGTTACCTGATGACCCCGCTGACTGGCGACTGTGCAGTAAGCGAGACCTGCGGGTCCCGCCCCTATCACCGCGATACGTTTAGGCTGCTCTGCAGGACTGTATTTTAACAAGGTTTCATGACAGGCGCGGGGATTAACGAGACAGGTTACGCCCTCTTTTCGGCCAAAAGTATGATCCAAGCAAGCTTGATTGCAGGCGATACAGGTATTAATTTCATTTTCACGGCCCTCGAAGGCTTTTACCACAAACTCTGGGTCAGCCAGCATTGGGCGCGCCATAGATATCAGATCCGCATCGCCATCTCGCAACACTTGCTCCGCTACCTCCGGCGTATTAATTCGGTTGCTAGTAATTACTGGCACAGACAGTTCTTTTCGCAGACGCCCGGTAACCTCTGTAAATGCCGCTCTAGGAACCATTGTGGCAATGGTTGGCACCCTCGACTCATGCCAGCAAAAATGGGTACTAATAATGGTTACACCAGCTTTTTCCATTTCCTTGGCCAGCCTCACAACTTCATCCCACGACATACCATCATCGAGCATATCCATCGCTGGAATCCGAAAAATCAATATAAAAGCCGTACCAACCGCAGTACGAATCCGTTTTATGACTTCCAGTGGAAAACGCATCCGATTCTCGTAACTACCGCCCCACTGGTCCTCTCTCAAGTTAGTTTTTTTAACCAAAAAGGTGCTCAATAAATAGCCCGCAGAGCCGATGACTTCCACGCCGTCATAGCCAGCAAGCTTTGCCATCTGCGCACAGTTCACAAAATCATCCAACTGTTTTTGGATACCCGCTTCGTCGAGAGCATTAGGAGTGATACGTGAGATGCGCGATTTAACCGCTGAGGGTGCGACCAGGTTTTCATTTTTAGACAGAGCACCCTGATGCAAAATCTGCAGACAGATTTTTATATCCCCATCTACATTATGTACCGCATCAGTGACCTCCCTATGCTGCTGGGCCTGGCTCCGGCTGACTAACTGGGCACCACTTGTTGTCGCCTCTAGATTGGGCGCAATACCTCCGGTAATAATCATTCCCACACCACCCCTAGCTCTCTCGGAGAAATAGGCCGCCATGCGCTCAAAACCATTTTCCGCTTCTTCTAATCCTGTATGCATGGATCCCATTAGCACTCTATTTTTTAATTGGGTAAATCCAAGATCGAGCGGGCTAAAGAGATTTGGGTAAACAGGATGTGACATAATTTTCTCAACTGGAGGAATTAACGCGTGATTATAAATACAATAGCCTCACTTCATCAGTTAGGACCCCTAGTTGAAAAGATAGTCTCAACGGCCTACAAGGCTGAGAACCGAGTTTAGGTGCCCAAAGCAGCGCTATCTATTTGTATAGCAACATTAATACTTAAAACATGTGATAAAGGACGTCTTCCATAGGAGAGCAAAAATGAACGAATCAAACTCAGAGCAAATAAATCTAAAACTAGCCCAGATGCTCGACATCCAAGATATTAAAGCCATCCCTCATCGCTTTGCTCGCGGGCTTGATCGCTGCGATCGAGATATTATTGAATCCTGTTTCCATGAAGACGGCATTGATGATCATGGCTTTTTTAGGGGCAGTGCTGAAGAGTTTTGTGACTGGGTGATGGAGGAGCTGAAGAAATTTACAAGCTCCCAGCATTTGATCACAACACAGAATGCCGAGATCAATGACGACTCTGCAGTCTGCGAAAGCTATTTTTATGCCTTCCACATTTTGCCTACCCCCAATGGAATTAAAGACCTCGTGGTGGCGGGACGCTATATTGATACAATGGAAAAAAGAAACGGGGAATGGAAGATTACTCTTCGCCTGGCGACCTTTGACTGGAACAATATTTCAGACTCAGCCGCTCTGCCGGTCGTTGAAAATGACCCCCGTACTCTTGGCACTAATTCAAAGGACGACGCCTCCTTTTTAGCATTCGCCAACATTCACAATTAGACTCTGAGAAAACAGAAATAATGATATTGCCAACTCACAATATTGCTATACAGAAAGCTTGGATCGTCAACAATTTGGAAGAGACTGCAGAAAATTGGTCGCAGATGTTGAGCATTGGTCCTTTTTATATTGCTGAGTACAGCCCCGCTGTATTTGGCAAGATCGAATACCGCGGAAAACCTGGAAAATTGCATATGAAGACCGCAATTGCCTATGCCGGTGACATTCAAATCGAGTTGGTGGAGCCTGTTGGTGTTTATCCCTGCGCATACTTTGACACTATTGAGGCGGGGTCAACCGGTTTCCATCATCTGTGTTACTGGACTGAGGATATTGATGCAGACCTCAGCCATTACCAGAAACAGGGATGCACCGTAGCTAATCTCGGCCAGATGGCTGGCGATGGACCCCGCTTTGCCTACCTAGATGCCAGCGAATCACTTGGCTGTATGATTGAATTGCTAGAGCGCGCTGAGGGCACTGAAGCCATTTTTAACACCTGGAAAGAAAGTGCAAAAAACTGGCGGCCTGGCGATCCAGCCATCGTCAAACTTTAATCACGTCTCTCTGGGGCTCTGAAGCATTGCGCACTATCAATAATGCTAAATGACATGCCGAATCACACACTGTTTAAATCTCGGAAACTCAATAGGACCTAAAAATGACTGAAGCTTATATTATCGACACTTGTCGTACACCCCGCGGTATAGGAAAAATTGGTAAAGGCTCTCTAGCACATATTCATCCTCAAAAACTTGCGGCGACCGTGTTAAAAGCACTGGCTGAGCGCAATAATCTAAACACTGAAGATGTGAACGATATTATCTGGGGCTGTAATAATCAGACCGGTAAACAGAGTGCCGATTTGGGCCGTATGGCTGCTCTCGAAGCCGGTTATTCCGTCCTTGCTTCCGGTGTCACTCTGGATCGTTTTTGCGGCTCTGGGATTACCTCTGTAAGTCTGGCTGCAGCCCAGGTTATGTCTGGTATGGAAGATGTTGTTATTGGCGGTGGTACTGAAATGATGAGCTATACAGGCTCGCTTAAAAATACTGGCGATAACTATCCATTATTCGATCGCGGCAATCTGTCTCTACGCGACAAGCACCCACAGTCCAATCAGGGTATCTGTGCTGATGCCATTGCAACTATCGAGGGTATTGATCGCGACAGTCTGGACAAGCTGGCCGTTATTTCTCAGCAACGTGCGGAAAGGGCCATTAAGGAACATCGCTTTGATGGGTCTCTGGTGCCTGTCCTTAACGATGATGGCTCAGTCGCTCTAGATAGGGAGGAGTTTCCCCGCCCTGGTACAAGTAGAGAATCTCTTGCGGGCCTCAATGCCGTATTTGATCAATGGCATAGCGCCCCTGTCGATGATAGCGGCGAAACCTTTGGCGGCCTTATAGAAAAGGTCTACCCACAATTAAACCAATGGGACCATGTGCATCACGCCGGCAATAGCTCAGGGGTCGTTGATGGAGCAGCGGGAGTATTACTGACCTCTAAAGACTATGCCGAGAAAAATGGCTTAACTCCAAGGGCCCGCATCGTAGCCACAGCCAACATAGGTGACTGCCCAACTCTTATGCTCAATGCACCGGTGCCGGCTGCCAAAAAAGTTCTCGCAAAAGCCAAACTTAGTAAGGAAGATATTGATGTCTGGGAAATCAATGAAGCATTTGCGGTGGTTGCGGAAAAGTTTATTCGTGATCTGGATTTGGACCGAGAAAAGGTCAATATCAATGGTGGTGCTATGGCCTTAGGCCATCCAATTGCTGCAACCGGCGCTATACTGATTGGTACGGCACTGGATGAACTGGAACGCTCCGGTGGGCGCTATGCCCTTATCACCATGTGCGCAGGTGGTGGTATGGCACCGGCGATCATTATTGAGCGCGTGTAAAATACTGTGGAGCCTCCAATGGTTATAGAAGACATCTATAACCATTGGGAATCTCAGGCTGATCAGTTAGTTTTACGCTGCAAACTGCGTGTTCAAACTACTTCTTCAAACTATGATAGGAACGATTGATAAAGCCGATATTACTACCAAACTTTTCATCAAAATCTGCTGTGGGATTGGCGGCATATACTTGATCGAGGGTCGCGCCCTCAGCCATTAAAGCCACAATACGCTTGCGGACTAGCTTTAGCATAGCGTTGTAATCTACCAGAGCCTGGTAATCGGCAACGTTTCCGTGGCCCGGAATAACGATCGTATTTTTGTTTATACGCTGTAGCACTTCTGAGCAAAAATTGATCATGCCATCGAGGCTACCACCATTGCCCGAATCAATAAACGGATACCCCGCGTTATTATAGATATCACCGAGATGAACCACGTTACTTTCACGGAAATAAACGGCAGTATCACCTGTGGTATGTGCTGGACCAAAATGCCATAAATCAATGGTCTGACCGTTTAGATGGAATTGCATTGAGTCAGAAAATGTAATGTCGGGCCAGGCGCTTTTTGGATAGGCCCTCTGCTCATAGCTCACCATCACCAAATTTATCAGGTGGTCGCCCTTCATCATTTCACGGGAATTCTCATGAGCAACCAACCAGGTACCCTCTGGGCCCAGCGCTAAATTGCCCTCAGCATGATCAAAGTGCCAATGTGTAGTCACCGCAAAATCAATATCACCACCACCCAAACCAGCAATGACCTTTTCAATTTTGGGCATCAACTGTGGAAACTGATCGTCGATGATAAAAACACCATCATCACCAATGCTGACACCAATATTGCCACCTAATCCGAATAGTACTGAAATTCCATCATCAATTTTCTCATGACGTATTTCTGCATTATCCATGTCCCAGCCAAAAGCTTTCATCAAGCCATCCAGTTTTAAAGGATCTGGAGCATCTTCGATGGAATGTGCAAAACTCAATAGTGGCGCTAACATGCCAAAAATAAGAAATATATTTTTCATACAGTACTCCCGCCTTTTGTGGGGCGTTAATTATTTTGGACACCAGTATAGCGAATTTCTATAGCCTCACTATAGCTCCCTAAACAAAGAGGCCCTGCCCTAATTGTGTTAAATAACTCGCATACTTGGTCTGATTAATGTCCACAGCTGACTGAAGGAAGGGATAACGAAGGCAGGTAAAATCCTGTAAACTACTCAGCTGGAAAAGCCCTGAAAGATTCTCATGCCTAACTCACTAGCTAACAGCTCAATCCCCTCTATCCAATTGGACCGTAAATTCAGTGTGGCGCCAATGATGGATTGGACTGACCGCCACTGTCGCTATTTTCTGCGCCTAATCAGCCAGTACTCGGTGCTCTATACAGAGATGATCACCACTGGTGCCATTATTTATGGCGATACCCATCACCATCTGCAAATGGATCCCTTTGAACACCCTGTAGCATTGCAACTGGGTGGCAGCGACCCCACTGATTTAGCCAAAGCCTGCATTCTTGCCAGTCAATATGACTATGCCGAGATTAATCTTAATTGCGGCTGCCCCAGCGATCGGGTGCAGAACGGGATGTTTGGTGCGGTGATGATGAAGAACGCTCAAGTGACTGCGGACTGTATCGCGGCTATGCAAGATGCGGTGGATCTGCCCATTACAGTAAAGCATCGCATTGGCGTGGATGACTTTGACAGCTATGAGTTTCTCTGTGAGTTTGTAGATATGGTCGCTAAAACTGGCTGTGTTACTTTTTTAGTGCATGCTCGCAAAGCTTGGCTTAAGGGGCTTAGTCCCAAGCAGAACCGTGAGGTGCCGGAATTAAACTACGAGCGGGTCTATCAACTGAAAAAAGACTTCCCTCAGTTAGAAATTATTATCAATGGCGGCGTGACCACATTGCAGCAGTCTCTGGACCATCTCGAGCATATTGATGGCGTAATGGTCGGCCGCGAGGCCTATACCAATCCCTACTTACTGGCCAGTGTGGATCAGCAAATCTACGGTTCTGATCAACCCATAATCAGCCGCGAAAAAATCGCTGAAGCCTTCATTGATTATGTGGATAATGAGCTCTCAAAAGGCACTAAGCTTCAGGGCATGACACGCCATATTTTAGGGTTATTTCACGGTATGCCGGGCGCCAGACAGTATCGCCGGCATATTAGCGAAAATGCCTATAAACCCGATGCAACCATTGATGTATTAACCAATGCTTTAGCCAAAACAACAGGACTTTGATTCCATGACCGATAAAAGCAAGCTTGCCCAGCTAAAAGAAATGACTACCGTAGTGGCGGATACCGGCGACTTTGATGCCATTGCTCAGTACTCGCCAGAAGATGCGACAACCAACCCTTCCCTGCTGCTAAAAGCAGCGCAGATGCCCGCCTATCGCGATCTGGTTAACAGCGTCGTATCCACAACCATGAAAGGACGACTTTCGAGTGACGAGCAGGTTGCCGCCTGTATGGATGGGCTTGCAGTGGGCTTTGGTGAAAAGATTCTTGAGCAGATTCCCGGCCGTGTGTCTACTGAAATCGATGCGCGTCTGTCTTTTGATACCGCCGCCTCAATCGCCAAGGCACGTCAGCTGATTAGTCTTTACGAACAGGCAGACATCGGCAGAGAGCGCGTGCTGATTAAAATGGCCTCGACCTGGGAGGGAATTAAGGCCGCAGAGCAGCTTGAGAAGGAAGGGATTAACTGTAACCTGACACTGCTGTTTAACTTTACTCAGGCAGTTGCTGCTGCAGATGCAGGTGCCTTTCTGATTTCGCCATTTGTGGGTCGCATTCTCGATTGGTATAAGGCCTCTAGTGGACTCACCGAATATGCCCCGGCAGATGACCCCGGCGTGCAGTCGGTTACCCGCATCTACAATTACTATAAACAGAGTGGCTACAACACTGTTGTGATGGGTGCGAGCTTTAGAAATACCGATGAAATCACCGAGCTGGCAGGCTGTGATCGTCTTACCATTAGCCCGCATTTACTGCAGGCACTGGACGATGATTTTGGCACCCTGGAGCGCAAGCTGGACCCAACCAATACCGGCGACAGCATTCATTATAAGCTGGCTGGCGAGAGTGCCTTCCGCTATGAGTTAAATGATGATCCTATGGCCACCGAGAAACTGTCTCAGGGTATTCGCAGCTTTGTTGCCGACCAAATTAAACTAGAAACCTGGTTAAAAGATTTAGACTAATGATTGATAAAATAAAGGCGTTTTTTAGCAAGAATATTATTGAGGCTGATGACAGTGCCCTGAGCAGTGAGCAGCTGGCCACAGCTGCCCTGCTTATTGAAGTCATGGTGATCGACGGCAATCTCGATGAGCAGGAATTGCGCGCCATTAGCAATACCTTAAGTCAGATTCTTGAGCTCAGCACTGAGCAGATTGATGAGTTAATTCTATTGTCACGGGAGGAGGTAGCCGATGCCACCTCGCTGTATCAGTTTACTCGCGAGATCAACGAACATTACGACCATGATAAAAAAATGGCTCTAATGACGGCGATGTGGCGCGTGGCTTTTGCCGATGGGCACTTAGATAAGCATGAGGAAGGGATAATCCGCCGTGTGGCCGATCTGCTGTATATTCGTCACAATGAGTATATTCGCTGCAAACTCGCCGCCAAAAACCAAGACTAACTGCTGATTACTGGCCTGACTCCAGCGCTCTAATCAGGTCAGTAAACTCTTTACTATTATCTGGATTAAGCCGCATTAACAGCTTGTGAGCGTCGAGTACCTGGCGGCGAATCTCATCAATTTCTGTATCCACGGTACCTATATCATGCAGCTCGGCATCGATATCTGGCACCTCTTGAAAAATATCAAATATTTCATCAAAGCCCATACAGTCGAGGGTGCGCAAAATACTCGGATTCTGACAGAATACCTGCACATTGATATCGTACTCCTTGCGGCAGTAAAGCCCTAGCTTAGCCATTAGGCCCAAGGTGGTACTGTCGACACATTCGGCTTCAAGCATATCAACCACTACCTGTTTAACATGCTCACTGCCAAATATGGTTTCCATATGGCGGTTTAATGAGCCGCAGAGGGTTACTCGGACATCACCGCTAAACTTCAGCAGATAATTGCCCTGCTCATCGGATACCAGTATTTTCCCAGAACTCATTTAGCCATGCCTCGAGACAGCAGCAACACGGAAATATCATCTTGAGGATCTTCGATATAGTCGACAAAGAGTTTCTCTTTTAAACTGTCGATATCGCTGGAATCTCTAGCCAGATAACTCAGTAATGTCTGCTCTTTAGCAGCCAAATCTTTATCTGGAATTAAATCAAAGACACCATCAGATAGCAGTACAAATGCAAAATCATCCGGCAGCTTAATCTCTTCGACTACCCAGCTGGCCTCTTCAAATATACCTGCGGGCTTGCCTTTGCCGGGTAAATATTCAGCCTTGCCATTGGCTATCAAAATCGGTTGAGGCTGCTGAGCACCAACCACATAGCGCAGACTATTGGTCTCTGTATCCAGCGAGCCCGCTACAATGGTCAGATGTTTGCCAAGGCCTGTGGCCAATAATTGGCTGTTGATATGTTCAATCAGCCCATCGGGGGCATGAGCCAGAGCCACATAGTCTCTCTCTAGCTGATGTCTGCGGATAACTCTACCAATCATAAAACGCAGCAGCACAGTCACAAATGCTGAGGAGGCGCCATGCCCGGACACATCGGCAAAATAAAACAACAGGTAGCGATCCAGCACCAGGTTGTAGCCGACAAAGTCGCCGCTTAAATACAATGAGGGGGTAATAGAATGAGATATTTCATAGTCGCCGAACTTTAGCGGACTCTCTGGCATAAGGCTTTTTTGCACCTCGAGCCCTGCCAGTTGATCCTGCTTTAAGAGGCGTAGACTTTCCTGCAATTCGTCATTGGTTCGCTCTAATTCTGCACTGTAGGTTTGCGCATGCTGACGGGCATCAGCTAAATTTTTAACCCGTAATAATATACTCTCTATATCGACCTGCCCTGCCCCCTCCAAAATTACATCGGCAGCGCCCAGCCGGAAATAATCTGCTAAATCAGCTTTATCCTCTTCGCGGAGGGCAATAATAATCAAATAGTCTTCGCAGATTTTGCGCAGTAACTCGGTCTGCTCTGGGGTGGCAACGGCGGTATTTTCGGAGAGGAGAACAATCGGTTGATTGAGTGGGTCAGTGCAAACGTTGGGGATAGCTTGGATATCTTGCGCCGCTAGACAATCTCTCCCAGCACCGTGGAAGTCTGCCTTTACTGTTTGAAGCCTAACATCGTTATCTCCTATAAGGAGTACTAGGCCTTTGGTTTCACTCATTTGGTTCCGGCTTTAGCAATTACTGATTTAGCTTGTATATCTAATCTCTGCATCTTACCCCAAACTGTCTTTAACAATCTGCAATCCCGCCCAAATAAAATAGCAGTAACCGAATTAATAGTCGTCTAGATCGCCAAAGTCATCTTCAATGGCACCGTCACTGACCAGATACTCTCGACGCTGCAGGTAAACATCTCTTACAAACAGGTATCTGTCGCCAGATATAACGTCATCCAGTGCCAATAAATCGGCTCGCATGGCCAGTAGATCCAATGCTCTTACCGAGTTGCGCGTGGACACATGGTCCATATAAGCCACCGGATTGGCAAAGCTATCAATAATCTTAGAGGGCGCATCGCGCAATGTTGATGGCCCGACAAATGGCAGCATTAGGTAGGGGCCCTCTGATACCCCCCAATTGGCAAGGGTTTGACCAAAGTCTTCACCTTCACTTTTTTCCAGGCCAGCGCGTTGGGCCACATCAAACAGGCCGCCAACACCTATGGTGGTATTGATCAAAAATCGACCCGAATCATGGCCAGCATGCGCAAATTTAGCCTGCAGTAGATCATTGAGTATGTTGGTGACTTCGTTGAGATTACTAAACACATTGAGAATCCCTCGCTCCAAGGGATCGGGAATAACCGCGGCATAGGTTTTAGCCACTGGCTTAAGCAGCGCATTGTCCAACGTCTCATTAAACACAAAAGCCTTGCGATTGAGGCCTTCGAAACTATCATTTGTTTGCTCTTCTTCAGCAAATGCCGAAGTTGCCAGCATAAAGGTGAGGACAGAAGTCAGTAATAGCTTGGTATCTTTCATGGTATTCACTCGAAAATCAGGCTTATTGGCTGTCAGATAGGTTTTTATTCTACTCGCAGTTTATCGCTGCGTACACCGCCTATGCAAATCAGAATTGATGAAATCCACAGATAACATCCCTATCCATAAGATTGTGCAAAAGCTCTGCACCAAACGCCAGAAGACTCTCAGGTTGTGGGTGATTTATCTCCTCGGCTAGCCTTAATATAGACGCTCTTCCCGATAGCTGCTCAGTTTCTAGAAGATCCAGTAGCCGCACTGTAATTGGGTTTGACTCCATAAAGCCAACCTCTAAATCACGATTGCGATAGACAATAATTGTGGTGCCGCCCGCTTCAAGCTCCTGCTCTATGGGTTGATAATTCGGACCTATTTTATGCACCGGATAACGGTAGGACAAACGCCAGGCTGTGGGCGATACAACTGGGTGCTGCTCCAGCACATCGCCGGTTAATGCTATGTCCTCGGGGATTGCTAAGGTGGAGACGTCCAGCGCCAACTCAACCCATTCATAATGGGCGAGCTCCAACATAAATGCTGGATCGGCGGGCTGGGTCTCTCGCTCCTGCTGTAGATAGCGTAAAAACTCTTCACTAATTTGCAGGAAATAAGGGCTTAGACTCTGATGGCGATAAACAAAGTCCCGCACCATCTCCAGCCAGTTTTGGGGGTCGACGATAGATTTGAGAATCGGAAATCCTGAGGCTAAAAACGATTCAATATTATTAAAGAACAGATCGCGGTAAATTTTTAGACGGCGATCCTCGATATCTGCTGGCGCCGCATTAAAGTCTGGGTGGCGGATATGATCTGCAAACTGGCGCTGAGTCTGCTGGAAGTTTACTTTCGCCTTAGGCATCGACAAACACCTTTTGATTGGCGCGCTGAATTGACCTAATACGTCCCACTTCTAGTACTAATTCATCCACTGGGGGAATATTAAAGTCGCGCTCGAGCAGGGTTGGGAATACACCAAACTGCTGATAGGACAGATCGAGAAGATCCCAAACTGGATCTATAACATCGGCACCATGGGTATCGATGCGCAAGTCCTCTGCCTCCTCATAATGTCCTGCTATATGGCCATAGACCACGCGATGGCCGGGTAGCGCGGCTAGAAATTTCCGCGCATCGTAACCATGGTTAATACTGTTGACATAAATATTATTGATATCGAGTAAGAGGTTACAGTCGGCCTTTTCTATCACTGCATTGGTAAATTCTATCTCCGACATCTCCTGCTGCGGTGCGGCGTAATAGGACACGTTTTCCATGGCGATACGCTGGCCCAAAAAGTCTTGAACCCGACTGATACGGTCGGCGACATAGTCCACCGCGGCGCTGGTAAAAGGAATTGGCATAAGATCATAGAGATGGCCAGTATCACTGCAGTAGCTGAGATGTTCGGTATAACTAAGAATATTATGTTGCGCCATAAAGGCTTTGATTTGGCCAAGCAAATTCCAATCTAGGGGTGCCGGCGAACCTATGGAGAGAGACAGGCCGTGAATAACCGTGGGGAATTTTTCAGTGTATTCACGAAAGGCTTTGCCGTAGCGGCCGCCTACATTGATCCAGTTTTCCGGCGCCACCTCGATAAACTGAATATCATCTGTGGTGACAGAAGAAAGCGGGCCCAGTAGAGCCCGCCTTAGTCCCAGCCCCGCGCCTGCAACGGCATAGCGGCTGGTTGTACTCTGGTTATCTAACAAGCTATGACTGTGTAGACCAGAGGTCATCGATGGCGCCTATTGGTCGCCGCCACATTTTCCTTCACCGCACTTACCTTCATATGCAGCCTTTTCGCCACCGCACTTACCTTCACCACATTTGCCCTCTGCAGCATCACCAGCGATGTTGTAACCGGATGAGAGTTGGTCTGCCTGAAAAGGGTTGCCCGCGGCTAATGCTGCTGGGGATAGTGCCACAGACGCTATAAATGCTACGCCACATGCTGCTGCCAAAGGTTTGATTGTTTGTTTAGACATTGAAATTTCTCCTTGAGAGACTAATTGTTATCCATAAATCAAGAACCAGTATGGTTTCAAGATGCTATTCAGACTGAATGGCGTTAGGTAAGTTTCATCACCGCTGGGATTTTTTATTTTACGGACCTAGCTTCCCTCAACCAGGTATCTGCGCAACCTGTCGTGAATATCTGACCAGTGTTTTTTCAGGCGCTTCTCAGACACAGGCACCCGGGTTTTTAATTGCTGGGCGAACAGTGACACTCGATACTCCTCGAGTAACCACTGAAATTCCCAAATGGCCTCTTCAAGTTCATGAGACAGCATCTGCCCGTGTAAGCCACTGATGGGCTCGGCAAAGCTCTCTAGCTGTTGGATGTAGCTGCGGTCTTTATTAATTTGCGAGCTGAGTTTTTCGATTCTAATTTGCATGGCGCGAACTAGGCGGGGGTATTGGCTGGTTTTATCGAGGCCTGCGCCGGATAAAGTCGCAGGCTGAAATAACCAGCTTAGCTGTTGATTGATATCGTCTTTCGCATAAATTGCACTTAGCCCCAGCGACCGCAATTGCTTTTGATTGCTGTGCAGCTGCGGCAGTACTGATTCAATATGGGCGGCATGCTGCTGCGCTATATCGACCACCAGGCCTATGCCCATTTGATAGGCCTGATCAAAGTCGCGCTGCTGGCGAAGCACCTGTTTGCCACTAAAAATGGCCTCCTGAAAACTGGCATTAATCAGCGCGGCGACAAGTTCCTGACGATTGCCAATAGACGCCGCCTTTAGCGCCAGCTCGGTACCACGGAGTAGATTTTTAGTCAGATACTTAACCTGTTCACGACCTTTTAGCAGCGCCAACCGCAGCTGCCCCTGACGGCTAATTTTATCGGCGGTCAATGGATTATCCAGCACTTCAATGGCGACAGATTCGCCACAGTCTTTAAGTGCAGGCCAGGCTTTAATGCTTATTTTGCCGCGCTTTAATGTTACTTCCTCGGGCAACTCGGCAAAGTCCCATTCGACAATATCCTGTCGGGATATTGAGTCATCGGACGCCTGCTGTTCCAGCCCGGCACTAATCTGCTGTTTAAAATCGCGCTGCAGCTGTTCCAAGCTGCGCGCCATAGCTACGGTTTTACCCGCTTCATCACACAGAATAAAATTCATGCGATACCAGGGATCAAGATTATCTGCCTTCCAATCCTGATCATTCACTGAGACGCCTGTGTGCCGCTTAAGCTGCTCAGCTAAAACCTCGGTAATCGGTCGATCCTGGGCTCTGGCCTGTAACAGTATCTTGTCGACATAGTCTGGCACTGGCACAAGATGGCGCCTTGTCTGCTTGGGCAGGGTTTTAATCAGGGCGATGCATTTATCCCGCAACATGCCCGGCACCAGCCATTCGAAAAAGTAGCGTGGCAGCTGATGCAGCAGAGCCAATGGAACAATGGCGCTGACGCCATCCTGATCATGACCGGGCTGAAAATGGTAGCTGAGTTCAAACTCAATACCATCGCAGCTAATTATTTCAGGAAACTGGGCCTCTTCATCTTCGGCCAGACCACGGAGTAATAGAGAGTCTTTATTGATCTTAAGCAAGCTGGCATTTTCTTGCTCTGCACCTTTTCGCCACTTCTCAAACGCCGGCAGATTATAAATGCCCGCAGGAACACGCTCGTCGTAAAAGCTGTAGATCACTTTTTGTTCAGCCAACAGGTCGCGGCGACGAAAGCGATCTTCCAGTGCCTGTAACTCTTCGACTAGTTTTTGATTGTGCCGATAAAAGTGACCTTTGCCACGATAGCCCTGCTCAACCAGCGCCTGCTGAATAAATACAGCCCGCGCCTCTACCGGTGCAACATTGCCATAGACGGTGTTCTTGCCTTCAACAATAGTCAAACCAAATAGAGTTTGGCGCTCTTTGGCCATGACCTGACCGGCCCTTTGATGGTAGAAGGGTTCGCTATAGGTTTTTTTAACCAGATGACCCGCCAATGACTCCAGCCAGTCGGAATCAATTTTGGCCACATTCAGTGCATACTGCTTAGCGGTTTCCATCAGTGAGCCCGCCATAATCCACTTGGGTGGCTTTTTACTCAGTCCCGAACCGGGAAAGATAAAGAACTTGCGATTTCTGGTGCCGAGAAATTCCCACTTTTCCTCGCGTATACCCACCTGCCCGAGGAGGCCCGAGAGAATCGCCTGATGAATGGCCGCATATTCTGCCGGCTTTTGATTGCTGCCAAGCTTGAGTGCTCGAACGGCGGTATGTACCTGATAGTGCAAGTCGCGCCATTCTTTCATGCGCAAAAAAGACACATAGTTGGCGCGGCAGTACTTGCTGAACTGGTTAGTGGATAAATCTTGGCGCTTAGTTTCAAAATGACGCCACAGATTTAGCAGCGACATAAAGTCGGAGTCTTCGTCCTGCCACTGTTGATGGCACTGGTCGGCAGCCTGCTGCTTGTCAGCCGGCCGCTCTCTCGGGTCTTGGATACTGAGCCCAGTGGTGATAATCATCACTTCAGTCAGTGAACCAAGTTTTGCTGACTCCAGAATCATCCTTGCAAATCTCGGATCTAAGGGCACAGATACCAGCTTCTTACCCAGAGAGGTTAGCTTGCCTTTAGCGGTGACCGCCTGTAGCTCCTCAAGCAGTTTAAAGCCATCATTGATCATGCGATTATCGGGTGGGTCAACAAAGGGAAAACTGCGTATATCACCAATATTTAGCTGCAGCATTTGCAATATCACCGCGGCTAAATTGGTCCGCACAATCTCTGGGTCGGTGAACTCTGGGCGGTTATTAAAATCGTCCTCTGCGTAGAGACGATAGCAGATGCCATTGCTCACCCGGCCACAGCGCCCGGCACGCTGATTGGCGCTGGCCTGAGAAATAGCTTCTATGGGAAGACGCTGCACCTTAGTGCGGAAACTGTAGCGCGACAATCGCGCGCGCCCAGTGTCAATCACATAGCCAATACCGGGAACGGTGAGCGAGGTCTCGGCAACATTAGTACTTAAAATAACCCGCCTTCCTCTGTGCGGAGCAAAGATTTTACTCTGCTCGGCAAGGCTCAATCTGGCATAGAGTGGCACCACCTCTGTATGGGGCAACTGAGCGCGCTTAATGGCGAGATTGGCTTCGCGAATTTCACGCTCACCACTGAGGAATACCAGCACATCACCGGCCCTTCGATTGGCCTGTATATCTTGTAAGCATTCAATAATTTTTTGGTCGCGGTCACTGTCGAGGACATCGTCATTGCTGTATACAATTTCGACGGGAAAAGTTCGCCCGGACACCTCAACCACTGGCGCATTATTAAAGTGCTTGGAAAATTTCTCTACATCAATGGTGGCAGAGGTAATAATTAATTTAAGATCTTGGCGTTGCACCAGTAGGTTTTTTAAATAACCTAGCAGGAAATCAATATTGAGGCTACGCTCATGGGCCTCATCGATAATAAGCGTGTCGTACTTACTGAGAAACTTATCATTCTGAATTTCTGCCAGCAGTATGCCATCGGTCATCAGCTTGATCAGACTTTTGCTGGAACTCTGATCTGAGAACCGCACCTGATAACCCACCGCCTCACCCAGCGGGGTTTTTAATTCGCTGGCGATACGATCCGCAACGGTGCGTGCAGCAATTCTGCGTGGCTGGGTATGACCAATAATGCCGCGTACTCCACGACCGGCCTGCAGGCAGATTTTTGGGATCTGGGTAGTCTTGCCTGAGCCAGTTTCACCGGCAATAACGACAACCTGCTGCTCGACAATCAACTCGCGAATTTCTTCACAGCGGGCACTGACCGGCAGATCCGGATAGTTAATCTGTGGCACGGTCTGCTGCCGCGCAGCCACCTGAGTGCTGGAACGCAGCGCATTGGAAGACCACTTCTGCCAGGCCGTTGCTATATCTTTTTTAGCCGACCACTGTCGCTGTAACTCTTTTAGCTGACGGCCGAGACGAAATAAATCACGGCTGCCTACCGATTGAGGCAACCATTGGGCGAGCTGTTCAAAATCTGCATTTTTAGTCGGCGCTTGACTGAGAGATTTGGCTTCTGGACTGGTTGGCTGTTGCGAGGACAAACTATTATTCGCCAGTATTTAGCCAGATACATTCACCGCTTTTAGCCTTGATGGCATCTAGCTTCTTATGGTGATCCTCCAGCTCTTGAGCGCTGGCGGCAATAACTCGCAGTGGCGGGCGGGTTGCGGGCAGACGCCGAATAGTCGAGGCGCTGTTCATTTCACCATTATCCCCGTCGGACGAATCACTCATATTAAGACTGACCTGCCCGCCGGTCATCAGCAGATAGACATCGGCCAAAATTTCTGCATCTAGTAATGCGCCGTGTAGGTCGCGCTGAGAATTATCAACGCCATAGCGTTTACACAGCGCATCGAGATTATTTTTCTGCCCCGGATGCTTTTGTCGCGCCAGTGCCAGAGTATCAATAATGCGACAGCCAGTTTCAATAGACTTGGGTTTGGGCCGCAGCTTGGAGGTCTCGTGATTGATAAACCCAATATCAAAGGGGGCATTGTGAATGATCAGGTCGGCGCCATTAACAAACTCAAAGAACTCCGGCGATATAACTTCAAATAATGGTTTGTCTTCAAGAAATTGGTCGGTAATACCATGGACTTCCATAGCACCCTCGTCGACCTTGCGTTGCGGATTGATATATTGATGATAATGACGGCCAGTGAGCTTGCGATTGACCATTTCCACGCAGCCGATCTCGATAATTCGATGATCCTGAGAGGTTTCCAGGCCGGTGGTTTCTGTATCAAGAACAATCTGTCTCATGGTCTCTGCTTATCTATCCAGGTGGAAGTGCAATTACAGCTCGTCGATGCCGCGATTGGCCAACTGATCGGCAATTTCATTTTCGCGGTGGCCACTGTGGCCTTTTACCCACTTCCAGTCTATCTTATGTTCGCCGATAACTGCATCGAGTTTTTGCCACAGATCAACATTTTTAACCGGCTGTTTAGAGGCCGTTTTCCAGCCACGCTTTTTCCAGTTGGGCATCCATTCTTGGATACCTTTAAGCACATAGGTAGAATCTGAGGTCAATGTCACTGCACAGGGTCTTTTCAGCGCCGCAAGACCCTCGATAACAGCATTTAGCTCCATGCGATTATTGGTTGTCTCAGCCTCGCCACCCCAGAGTGATTTTTCTTCGCCCGCGTAACGCATCAATACGCCCCAGCCACCGGGACCGGGATTACCGCGACAGGCTCCGTCTGTGAAAATTTCAACCATATTCATGATGTTCCCTGTGGAGGTTTAGTATTTTTTTTACGCATCGGGTCAGCCTGCTGGCGCGACCCCATAAAGTGGCTGTCAGTGGTCGCCTTGCGCCATAAACTTCTCGAGCTGATACCGCGGGCCACCCGTTTAACCGCGTGGATAATATAGAAATTACCCAGTGGAAAGCGAACCTTTTGGCCAAATTTTTCCCAGATTGAATCCTGTTCGGTCCAATGCGAGCGATTGAGCGGCAGATTGTAGGCGCCGTGATCTATTTCCAGCACCTGAAAGTTTAATAGCGACAGCCAGTCAATCACCCGCCCTTTGCGCAGATTGTGAAAGCAGTACTGGGGGCGATCAGAAAACAGCTGCATGGGAAACTTGAGCGCGCCATGGGGACCATAGGGATTGAACATACACAGCAGCAGATGGCCGCCGGGGGCTACCACTCGACTAACTTCGGCCAACACTGCTTTGGGCGATACCGAGAACTCAACGGCGTGGTGCAGCACCGCGACATCGACAACATCTGCGGGCAGTGGTAGCTCGGCGCAGCTGCTTATTGCCGCCGCCTCTGCCGAAGGTGCCGCGCTGAGCGAGAAGCGATGCATATGCTCAAAACAATCCAGAAGCTGCTGATCTGGAGCCAGACCCAGATGCATTAAGCGGTAGCCTGGCAGCCGGGCATATTTTTCCTGTAACACTCGCTGCTCATGATGGCGCAGATAGCGACCAAAATCGGTCTTACCCCAAGCCTCTAGCCCCTCTGCAGTCAAACCGAGATCGCGCACTTTAAAGCGATCTAAGGCGTTTTTACTGCGCTGTCGAAGAAACTGTAAGGACATAGGGTTACTGTGGTCTTTTAGGTGTCTGTTGATGTCTATTATGGAGTAGTTGAGGATTATTTTAAATCTGCTCACTAATAATCGCTGTCAGATTGTCTATTCGCGCTGCGATCGCTACAATCCGCGCGCAGTCAATAACCATAACGAGTTCAAAGCGTGCAGTCTGAACACAAAAGCAGTTCACCATTTTTAAATCTAATGCTTTTCAGTCTTTTACTGGGTGGCTGTGCACTGGCTCCGATGGAGCCCGGCGATCAGGGCCTCGATAGCCAGCTTGCTGTTGAGACTGAGGCCGGGTTAGGCGCCGAGGGAGCCTTACTAGATGCTGATGGCCTGCCAGAGGCTGACGGCTCTCTAGAGGCGGATGGTTCCCTCGTAAGCACATCAAATCTCCCTGAACCTGATCTATGGCAGCGTATTCGCAGCGGCCATAATTTAACTCCAGAGGTACTGCCCGCCAGTGTTTTAAAACAACGCGACTGGTATCTGCGCAACCCCAGCTATCTGGCCACTGTATTTGCCCGTGCTGAACCCTTTATCTTCTATGTCACAGAGGAGCTTGATCGGGCCGGATTGCCATTGGAGCTGGCGCTGCTGCCAATCGTTGAAAGCACCTATGACCCACTGGCTTACAGCCATAGCCATGCCGTTGGCCTATGGCAATTTATTCCCTCGACGGCGAAGTCCTTTGGTCTCAGGCGCGATCGCTGGTATGACGGACGTCGCGATGTGATCTACTCGACTCAGGCCGCAGTCAAGTACCTGACCTATTTGCATCGACGCTTTGACAGTGACTGGCTGCTGGCGCTCGCCGCCTATAATTCTGGTGAGGGCAATGTTCGCAAGTCGATCAAAAGGAACCGCAAGCTGGGTAAGAAAGCCGACTTTTGGTCGATCAAGTTACCCCGGGAGACCAGAAACTATGTTCCTCAGCTGCTGGCACTGGCGACGCTGGTTGAAGACCCAGAAAAATATGGTATTAAACTACCCTTTATTGCTGATAAGGCCTATTTTGAAGTGGTGGAGATTGAATCGCAGATTGACCTCAATAAGGTTATCGAGATCACTGGCGTTGAAGGCACCGCATTCACTAAGCTCAACCCCGCCTATCGTCGCTCGATTACTCCGCCCCAGGGGAAACATAATCTTTTGTTGCCAGTCGGAAGCGCCGAGCCACTGCGCCAGTTATTGGCGACCACAGACCCAAAAACCTGGGTTCCCCACACTGAATATCTGGTCGTGAATGGCGACACGCTGTCACAGATTGCCCAGCGCTTTCGCGTGCCTACCCAGTGGCTTAAAAGCCGAAATAATTTGCGCTCGGATCGTCTCAGGATTGGTCAGGTACTGTTAATTCCGCATTCTGGGGAGAGCGCAACAGCAGGTCGCTCTAAACTGGCTCAGACGGCGCTGTATTCGGTTAAACGAGGCGACTCCCTGTCCAGCATTGCCGCTCAGTACAAAACCTCTGTCGGGGATTTAAAGCGCGCTAACAAGCTCAGTACCGACAGACTGCAGATTGGTCAGAAATTAACGATCAAGCATAGTTCTGTTGGGCCCACGCCAGAGAATCTGCGCAGACTTTCCTATCGCGTCCGGCGCGGTGATTCTCTATACCTTATCGCCGAGAAGTTTGATTTAACCATTCGTGATATCACGCGCTGGAATAAGATTAGCCGCAATGAGTTTTTGCAGCCGGGGCAGCGCTTGACCCTGTTTATTAATGCGTTGCGCATCTGATCTGCGCATAACTGAGATCAGATAAAAACAACAGGCAATAAAAAAGACGGGCATGCCCGTCTCTCCTATTCAATAACAATGTTATTGCTTTATTTCAGCTCCGGCGACCAGACTGGCTTGATATGCCTGAACCAAACGACTGCCGTTAATTGAGTCTGTGGCGTACATCAGGCTGGCTTTCTCCGCCTTGCTTAACCTGGCGACATCACCCTCAATCACCTGCTGTAGAGCGGCGACCACATAGTCGCCATTGCGAGCATAAAAGCCCTCTACAACAGCTTTTTCTGCCGGCATTTGCAGCTGGAAAGCAAGATTTAAAACCTCTGGGTTAACAGTGCGATCATTACGCTTGACGCCAAGGGCAACCTGCCAGTCAAGGTCGTTGGCTTTAGCCACAGCCTCAACGGTCTCTCCGCCCTCAACTGAGGCCAGTAAATCGCCTCCCTGCTGCGCAATAATCTGCTGGGCAGTAACTGCTCTAAGAGCATTCTCAACCTCAGTGCGCACCTCGGGCAACTCTTTCTGGCGCGCTGAGATGCTTTCGTTGAGCTTGATCACGATATAGCGATCATCGCCCAGATCCAGCACTTCGCTGGCGTAGTTGTCATCCAATACTTCTGAGCTAAACGCCGCCTTGATAACTGCAGGATAGGCCGCGACACCATCACCGCCAGCACGCGAGAAAGGACTGGAGACCTGGGCAGTAAGATCGAGGTCTGCGGCCACAACGGCGAGGGTTTCAGCGTTGAAACTTAGCTCTTTAAGCATTTCCAGCTTTTCAACCATTGCATTGTCTACCTGCTCTGCCAGCAGTTCCTGCTCAATGCGCGCGGACTCTTCCGCCAAGTCGAAACTCTGCACCTGGGTGTTTAGCAACTTAATAAAATGGGTTCCCGAATCAGTTTGCACCGCCGAGGATACCTGCCCTACTTCAAGCGCTGCCAGCGCAGTTTCAAAGGACTCGGGGAATGTGTCACCGGAGCTGTAACCCAGATCACCACCGGTATCGGCGGAACCGACATCTTCCGAGTACTTTTTGGCCAGTGCTGAGAAATCTTCACCTGCATCCAGCTTGGTCTGAATATCTGCCACGACCTCAACAGAGGGATCGGTCAACAGTATATGCGCCGCCTGACGCGATACCGAGGTATCGACTGATTCTGCCTCTTGCTCAAACCGCGCTTTAATCTGTTCTGGGGTGGCTGATTTACCGGCGGTCAGCAATCCGGCATTGAGCTCGATATAGTCAATAACAACCTGATCGTCGGTCTGATACTGGGATTTATTCTGCTGATAATAGCCCTCTATCTGATCTTCGCCTAGCTGCACTGCGCTCATAATTGGCGCAATGGGTAATGTCAGATAATAATAGTCTCGCGTTTGCTCGGTGAGACCGGCCAGTGCCCCAAGCTCTGCTTGAGTGACAAAATTTGTTGCAATCATGCCCTGAACAACCTGCTGAATCAGCAGATCTTCTTTGACCATTTCAATAAACGTGGCGCTGGTATAGCCCTGCTGACGAATTGCATACTGATAGACATCCTGATCGAAGCGCCCGTCGGTCTGGAAGCTCGGAGTTTCAATCAGCAGCTCGCTCACCGTCTTGGTCGAAATGCCCATGCCCTGCTCTCGCGCTGACTGGGCAATCACCTTGCGTCCAATCATTTGCTGCACGACGCTGGGACGGATCAGCTCATCATCAACTAAGGCGGGATCCAAGCCATCGTTTTCACTGAGAATACGTCTTTTTTCAACACCTATAGCCTGCTGAATACGCAGTGCACTGACCTGTTCGTCATTCACCACCAGTTCAGTTTCAACAGCTGCACCGGATAGAAACAGTGACCCTGTGCCTGAAAAGGCAAAAATACCACCAATAAGAACCACTATAACCGTGGCTATGCCACGCATGTTATTTCTAAAATTGTCCAACATGTACCTGTACCTGATAGTTGAAAAAAAAGGCGCATCAAGGATGCGCCTTCTAGACTGAGATATTACCTACAACAGCGGAATATCCAGGGTTTTTTTTAGTTTACTGCGTCTTTCAGAGCTTTACCGGCTTTAAAGCTAGGCACGTTAGCCGCTTTAATTTGGATCTCAGCACCAGTCTGTGGGTTGCGACCAGCGCGAGCTGCGCGGTGCTTCACAGCGTAGGTACCAAAGCCAACCAATGAAACTTGGTCGCCATTTTTTAATGCGCCTGTAATTGCGTCTAGAGCTGAGTCCAGTGCGCGTCCAGCAGAAGCTTTAGAGATGTCTGCACCAGCAGCGATAGCATCGATTAATTCAGATTTATTCACGGTATTCCCCTTTTTTTGGAATTGGTTGATCCTAGCAAAATAGAAGTGCGCTGCCTACGCTTCACGAAGCTCTAAACCCTGAGCCAATGCGCCTTCTAGACGACATTTATACCAATAGCCTTATGTTGGGTCAAGCAGACTTTTTATTATTTTAAAATAAATATCCTATCAGTGAGTGCTAGCGCTGGCGCTGGGTGCCGCATTTTTTTCAGGTCCGCTGGGGCGATCAAACTCTTCGTCACTAAAAGCCTTGGGCTTATCTTGCAGGGCGATATCCAATACCTCATCGATCCACTTCACCGGGCAAATTTCAAGGTCTGCTTTAATGTTATCCGGTATCTCTTTCAAATCGCTGGCATTATCATGTGGAATGACCACTGTTCGAATACCGCCGCGGTGTGCTGCCAGTAGCTTTTCTTTGAGTCCTCCGATCTTTAATACCTGACCGCGAAGTGTTATTTCACCCGTCATAGCAACATCTGAGCGCACTGGAATACCAGTTAAAACCGATACCAATGTTGTGCACATACCAACACCAGCCGATGGTCCATCTTTGGGGGTTGCCCCCTCCGGAACATGGATATGCAGATCATTTTCATAGTAGAAGTCTCTGCGGATACCCAGTGCCTTGGCGCGACTGCGCACCACGGTCAACGCAGCCTGAATTGATTCCTGCATAACATCGCCCAGAGAACCGGTCTTAATCACCTTGCCTTTGCCCGGAATCGCTGAAGATTCAATGGTTAATAGTTCACCGCCGACCTGGGTCCAAGCCAGGCCAGTCACCTGCCCTATCTGGTTTTCTGCTTCGGCACGACCGTAGTCAAATCTGCGCACTCCCAGCATGTCTTCCAGCTGCTCTGGTCCCACAATGTCATTAGGGCGCTGGTCTTCCCGCACATGCTTGGTAACAGTCTTACGGCATATCTTGGCAATATCTCGCTCTAAACCCCTTACACCGGCCTCTCTGGTGTAATAGCGGATCGCGTCTTTTAATGCATCCTCGGTAATATCTAGCTCTGGGTCTTTAAGACCATTGGCTTTGCGCTGCTTGGGCACAAGATACTTTTCGGCAATCTGCACCTTTTCGTCTTCTGTGTAGCCCGGAATACGGATTACTTCCATACGATCCAACAGTGGACCGGGGATATTCATCGAGTTGGCGGTACAGATAAACATCACCTCTGACAGATCATAGTCGACTTCCAGATAGTGATCATTGAAGGTGTGGTTCTGTTCTGGGTCCAAGACTTCCAGCAGTGCAGACGCAGGATCACCCCGGCTATCCATTCCCATCTTGTCGATCTCGTCGAGCAGGAATAATGGGTTCTTGGTGCCAACCTTCGACAGCTTCTGAATCAGCTTGCCCGGCAATGAGCCAATATAGGTTCGGCGGTGACCACGAATTTCTGACTCGTCGCGCACCCCGCCCAGACTCATACGAACAAATTTGCGGCCTGTCGCGCGTGCGATCGATTCACCTAATGAGGTCTTGCCCACTCCGGGAGGGCCCACTAGACAGAGTACGGGGCCCTTCAGTTTTTTGACACGTTTCTGAACGGCCAAAAACTCAAGGATGCGCTCCTTCACTTCCTCCAGACCATGATGATCCGTGTTCAGGGTAGTTTCCGCCTCCACTAGGTTGTGCTTTACGCGAGACCGATTTTTCCAGGGAACACCGATCATACAATCGATGTAGTTGCGCAACACTGAGGCCTCTGCTGACATTGGCGACATCATTTTTAGCTTGGCCATTTCCGACTGGGCTTTCTCAAGCGCCGCCTTGGGCATGCCAGCCTGTTCAATTTTCTTATCCAGCAGATCCAACTCAGAGACACCTTCATCAATGTCGCCCAGCTCTTTTTGGATAGCTTTCATCTGTTCGTTTAAATAGTACTCTCGCTGGCTCTTTTCCATCTGTTTTTTGACGCGACCACGAATACGCTGCTCTATCTGAAAGATATCAATTTCCGACTCCATCAGACTCATCAGATGCTCAAAGCGATCGTTGAGATCCGCTATCTCGAGAACATCCTGCTTTTGCTCCAAATTTAAGGTCATGTGCGAGGCAATTGTATCGGCCAGGCGGTTGGCATCCTCAATGCCGCTGACAGTGGTGATGACTTCGGCCGGAATCTTTTTACTCAGATTGACATATTGCTCAAACAGCGACAGAGTCGAACGCGTCAACGCATCGGCTTCCTGTCCATTCAGCTCGCCGTCGGCAAGCTCGGTGGCACCGCTTTGCATAAAGGCCTCGCCTTCGACCGGCGCGTTGAGGCTTACTCGCTTTATGCCTTCGACTAATACCTTGAGCGTGCCATCTGGCAGCTTGAGTAGCTGCAAAATGGTGGCCAAAGTGCCCACCTCATAGATATCGGCAATGCTGGGGCTATCTTCAGAGGGCGTTTTCTGCGCAACCAGGACGATCTGTTTATCTGATTCCATGGCGTGCTCTAGGGCAGTGATAGATTTCTCTCTTCCGACAAACAGCGGAACCACCATATGCGGGTATACCACGACGTCACGCAGTGGCAGAAGCGGATAAATAACCTTACTAGGATCAGTCTCAGTGGAGCCCATTATTACCTCAATTTGTATATGTTCTGGTTTAGATTTGTACGCAGTGACATTCTCTTTAGCCTTTTATAATGGGCCTATTTGACTAAAAAACAACCGCCTGCACATAAATAAGGGCATAAAAAAAGCGGCTTGCGCCGCTTTTTTGATTAGCCCTCATCTGAGGCCAGTTTTTTCTCTTGCTGCTCGTAGACCAGCAGCGGCTCATTCTCACCGTTGATAACCGAGCCATCAACAACCACCTTGACCACATCGGGTTCCGAGGGAATCTTATACATGGTGTCGAGAAGTATCGTCTCAAGAATTGAGCGAAGGCCCCGCGCGCCTGTCTTGCGTTCAATAGCTTTGTCGGCGATGGCATCCAGCGCATCACGGCGCAGATCCAGCTCCACATCCTCCATTCCAAACAGTGCCTGATACTGCTTGAATAACGCGTTCTTTGGCTCTACAAGTATATTGACCAGTGCATCGCGATCGAGCTCTTGCAAAGTCGCCACAACCGGCAGTCGACCAATAAACTCGGGAATCAGACCATAGCCAATCAAGTCGCTTGGCTGCACATCCAGAAGTGTTTCGCCAATAGATTTGGTGCTGTCTTTGCTGTTCACCTCAGCGGCGAAGCCAATGCCGCCTTTCTCTGAGCGATCTCGAATCACCTTTTCTAAGCCTGAGAAGGCGCCACCGCAGACAAACAGAATATTGGCGGTATCGACCTGTAGAAATTCTTGCTGAGGATGTTTGCGTCCACCCTGAGGCGGCACCGAGGCAACCGTACCCTCGATTAGCTTGAGCAGCGCCTGCTGCACACCTTCGCCTGAGACATCCCTAGTAATAGAGGGATTGTCAGATTTGCGAGAGATCTTGTCGATCTCATCGATGTAGACAATGCCGCGCTGGGCTTTGTCGACATCGTAATCACACTTCTGCAGTAGCTTCTGAATAATATTTTCGACGTCTTCACCCACATAGCCAGCCTCGGTCAATGTGGTCGCATCGGCGATGGTGAAGGGAACATCGAGTAACCGCGCCAGAGTCTCTGCCAACAATGTCTTACCGCTGCCAGTGGGGCCAATAAGCAAGATATTGCTCTTGCCGAGTTCAACATCCAGCTTGTCGCCACCAGTTTGGGCGCTGACTTGAAGTCGCTTGTAATGGTTGTAGACCGCGACACTGAGGATGCGCTTGGCACGCTCTTGGCCAATCACATATTCGTCGAGGATATTTTTGATCTCAGTGGGAACTGGCAACTTGTCTGAGTTGTTCTCAGATTCAACAACTTGAGATTCTTCAGAAATAATGTCGTTACAAAGGTCGACGCACTCATCGCAGATATAGACTGATGGACCAGCTATCAACCGACGAACTTCATTTTGATTTTTACCGCAGAACGAACAGAAAAGTAATTTTCCGCCATCGCCCAAGGTATCACTATCACTCATTTCTCTCTCCTGCCAGGCCAACAAAAACCATATAAAACAGTAAGTAAGGGAAGCTTCCTATAAATCTAGTCAGGAGGCTACCGGCTCTAACCTCTTTTGTCTAGCACCTGATCGACCAGGCCATAGTCCTTAGACTCTTCGGCACTCATGAAATTATCGCGCTCGGTGTCTTCTGTTACCTTCTCGATGCTCTGCCCTGTGTGCTGGGCCATCAGCTTATTGAGACGCTCTTTAATCTTGAGTATTTCCTGCGACTGGATATGGATATCAGTTGCCTGACCCTGAGCACCACCGCTGGGCTGGTGAATCATGGTGCGCGAATTAGGCAGACAGAAGCGCTTGCCCTCGGCACCCGCTGTCAGCAGGAACGCACCCATAGATGCAGCCTGACCAATGCACATGGTGCTGACATCTGGCTTGATAAATTGCATGGTGTCATAGATCGACATTCCCGCAGTCACTGAGCCGCCGGGAGAGTTGATATAGAGGTGAATGTCTTTATCGGGATTTTCAGATTCGAGGAACAGCATCTGCGCGACAATAAGGTTGGCCATATGATCTTCAACCTGACCCACCAGAAAGATGATTCTTTCTTTTAGCAGCCTTGAGTAAATATCATAGGCTCTTTCGCCTCTTGAGCTCTGCTCCACAACCATTGGAACCAAGCCGCTAGCCTCCACGTCGGGGAAACCATTGATGCTAGATGGGGACTGAAAATTCATTGCTTCCTCGCTAATTTATTGTATGAATACAGGGTACTGTAGCCTCGCACAATCCCTTTTGCACGCTTACTGTTTATTTGTACCTTTGTACGCAAATGATTGGCAAGCTGGATTTCACCAGCCGGCCAAAAATTAGCTTAAGCTTCGCTGCCTGGCTCTGGATCAGGCTTGACTGCTTCTTCGTAAGATACGGCTTCTTCTTTAACTTTGGCCTTGGAAAGTACCAGCTCAGTGACCTGATCTTCCAGAACCACGGCTTCTACAGAACTCAGCAATTCGGGCTTACTGTAATAGTAGTCGACAACCTCGCGAGGTTGCTCATAGGTTGATGCTATTTCATCAACACGAGCTCGCACCTGCTCTTCGTCTGGCGTCATCTCTTCAGCCTTAACCAGCTCAGACACAATTACACCCAACGCGGCACGACGCTCAGCTTTCTCTTTGAACATATCGTCTGGAAGCATACTGAGATCGATCTGCTGGCCACCGCCAAACTGCTGCACCATCTGCTGCTTGAGTTGAATGATTTCGTTGCTGATAAGTGCTTCCGGCACATCAACCTTATTCAAGGTAAATAACTGATCCATTACGCGGTTCTTCCTTGGTGCGAATAGCATTGCGCAGTTCACGCTCCATATTGGCTTCTACATCTTCGCGGAATTTCGCTTCGCCGCCGGCTTCAACACCGTACAGCTTAAAGAAGTCATCATTC
>JAQWUP010000069.1 GCA_029242085.1 Porticoccaceae bacterium | reverse complement strand
CAAGTTCCGGCAGAGCCTTTTGGATATCCTTGCGGATTCTGGCCTGATACATGGCATAGTTTTGTTTTAGAAAGGCAGATCGCCAGCGTCTGGTGGCGGTCGATTTTAAAATATTGCTGTTGCTCTCATAGAGCCGAGCCAATTTGGCCACCACTTCGACGATACGCTGCTCTAGGGGGAGTTTGGAATCAACCTCACCGGTTTTATCAACAAAGTCATTGCGCCATAGTTCGTCGGCTGTGGCAAAAATAGCTTCCATATCTTCAAAGTGCCGAAACACCGAGCGAATGCCCACTTTTGCATGGTCGGCCACCTGCTGAGCGGTGGGCACTAGATTGCCACCATCAATCAGTTGCAACATGGCCTCAACAATAACTCGGCGGCTGCGGTCGCTGCGCAGACGGCGTCCATCGACTTTTGCGGTTGTGCTTACGCTGACTGGCATAGAGCTTGGCTTCTGTGAGTGAATAAGCATTCAATTTTGTCATATTTCGACTGAAGTTGCACTTGACTTGGGGCTGTTGCCCCTTGCCTACAGGCCATCATTGGTGACCAGAATATCTGTAGAATTCGCGGGCAGCATAACGCTGGTGCCGTCTTCCCCCAAGGTGTAGTCGCTAAACCGTTCATCAACTCCCTCTAGCCAGAGCGCCTCGCTACCGGGCAGGATCAGCGGCGGCACCACATGGTAGTAGAGTAGGTGGCCCACCCCGGCATCTCGCGCGGTTTCAGCGGCCTCGGTGGGGGAGGCATGGTAGTCGAGCACATCATTAAAGATCTTCGCTGTGTTGGGCAGGCCGACGGCGGTGGCGGCCTGATTCATGGCCTTGAGCATTGCAGGGCTAAGCGCCTCGTGCACCAGCAGGTCAATGCCCTGAGCCAATTTCTCTATATTGGCAGATTTTTTGGTGTCGCCAGAGATCAGCGCGGTGCGGCCCTTGTAACTGAAGCGGTAGGCTACCGCCGGGGTCACAGGAAAATGGTCCGCGGCCAACATTTCTACCACCAAGCCATCCTGATCATAGACCGAGACCAGTTCGCCCTCTGCCGGCAGAGGCGCACTAACGGCGATCATACCTGCACCAGATAAAGGTGTTGCGAGGTCGCCATGGTGATCATTGCGATAAACTTCGTCCTGTGCATAGGCCAGATTAAAACCCTCGACTACCTGCGCTACGCCCTCTGGGCCGTAAATGTTGAGCGGTGAGGTATGGTTGCCCGCGGCCCAGCGAATGGTGCTGACTTCGCCAAGACCGTCGATATGGTCGGAGTGGAAATGAGTCAGAAATACGCCGCTGATGCTGCCTATCTGAAAGCCCATCCGGCCCAAGTTGCGCAATCCATTGGTGCCTGTATCGACCAGAAACAGCTTGCCCGCGGCAACAATAGCGACACAGGGGCCGGAGCGATTGGCGGCTGGCATGGGTCCTCCCGCGCCGCATAGGGCAATATGCAAGCCATCACCCATTGCTTCGATCTTATCGCTGGAAAACATGACCTCTGCGCCTCTGGGAAGAATTTGCAGGGCGATATCACCGCGCTTGCTGTAAATACCTGCGCTCAGAGCAAGGGCCAGCAGGCAGATAACCGTGATTTTTTTCATTTTCGCCTCCGCTTTATTGAGCTTTCATTATTAAAGAGTGACATGTTGGCATTTGCTGTGTCAATATATTTGCCGCCGAAAATAATAAAACAATGTATCAAGAAATACCTGCTTAAAACCAGAGGACCCAGCATGTCTCAGAGCAACTCGATTACCTTGATTGGCGCGCCGCCATCACCTTACACCAGAAAAATGATCGCACTTATGCGCTACCGCCATATTGACTACCGCATCGTCTGGGGTGATCCGGCGGGGATACTGGCAGAGATGGGCGTTGCCAAGCCCAAG
>JAQWUP010000045.1 GCA_029242085.1 Porticoccaceae bacterium | reverse complement strand
AAATGGCTGATTATGTAGTTGATATGGGGCCTGGTGCAGGTATTCACGGTGGCCACATAGTGGCACAAGGGACGCCGCTTGAGGTCGCTAATTGCGCAGACTCAGTGACTGGAAAATATCTTTCCGGACGACGCGTAATAGAAATTCCAGAGCAGCGTGCTCCTTATGATGCAAGTCGTGTCCTAGAAATAATAGAAGCAAGTGGGAACAACTTAGATAATGTTACAACAGAGATTCCAGTCGGATTACTGACTTGCGTTACTGGTGTTTCTGGTTCTGGTAAATCGACGCTGATCAACGACACCCTATACTTGACGGCAGCGCGAGATATAAATGGTGCGTCAGCGATTCCTTCAGACTGTGGGGAGATTTTAGGTTTAGGTTATTTTGATAAGGTCGTGGATATCGATCAAAGCCCTATTGGCAGGACACCTCGGTCTAATCCGGCAACCTACACAGGCTTATTTACTCCGATAAGAGACCTGTTCGCAGCGGTCCCAGAATCAAGAGCAAGGGGTTATAATCCAGGCCGATTTAGTTTTAACGTGAAAGGTGGTCGCTGTGAAGCCTGTCAGGGCGATGGTGTAACCAAGGTAGAGATGCACTTTCTGCCCGATATCTACGTACCCTGCGATGTGTGCCAAGGTAAACGCTACAACCGCGAGACATTGGATATCCACTTTAAGGGCAAGAATATTCACCAGGTATTGGAAATGACCATCGAGGAGGCCCGAGAGTTTTTTGATGCCGTCCCCGCCATCGCGCGCAAGCTGCAAACATTAATTGATGTGGGTCTCTCATATATCAGCCTCGGCCAGTCGGCAACCACATTGTCTGGTGGTGAGGCACAGCGGGTCAAACTGGCCAAAGAACTGTCCAAACGCGATACGGGCAAAACTCTGTATATTCTCGACGAGCCAACCACGGGCTTGCACTTCCATGATATTGAACAGCTGCTGGCCGTTCTGCATCGCCTGCGCGACCACGGCAATACCGTCGTGGTGATCGAACATAATTTAGATGTGATTAAAACGGCAGACTGGGTTGTCGACTTAGGGCCCGAGGGTGGCTCCGGTGGTGGGCAGATTGTTGCCGCAGGCACCCCAGAGGAGGTGGCTAAGGTCAAGGGCTCTCACACCGGGCGCTTCTTAAAAGGTATTTTAGCCAGCTAGGCCTGAGCTGCCCAGCGCAGGTAGTCGGCAACCATTTTATCCATAGCCTCCTGCTGATATTCACGCAGGCCGCTGAGGATTACCTTTTTAACTCCGGAGCCAACGACTTGCTCGCCGTTCATCAGTCGGAAGTTGAACTCTCCATCACCACGTTTACCATTAACCTCAAGGCTGGTCTCAGCCAATTCGACGCCGGGCTCATGCAGTTCCAAGTTGTCGAAGCTCAAAGACATGGCATGGTAAATAGCCAGCGGCCGCTGCGGATTGATCATGACATTTTTCTGTTCCATCAGCGGCTGCAGAATATAGGGGAAATTCTGACCAGAGAAAAATACATAGTTTCTTACCAACTGCTCAATAACAGCCAGATCATCGATCGACTCCCCACTGCGACTCACTTGCAAATAGCATTTTCCACGACCATCGAGAATTTCAAAGTCATCACCGGGGCTCTGCGGAAATAACAATTCGGTATCTGCCGACACCATGCCAGAAAAATTAAATGACATTTTTTGGCTCAGGCCATAGCGCTGTAATACCAGTGCAAAAAGTAAATCGCCCGGGACACAAAAACGTTTGCTGTCGACATCGTGAATGGGATTAAAATCATTGCTTACCGATTTGGCAAAGCTGCTGGCCTGCTCGGCGCTGATACTGATGGTATTCTGATTACTGCTGTGGAATGGATCTAAAAACATTATTGGCTCTGATTCGTTATTGCTATTTTTAAACTACTTTTTCAAGTACTAGTCTAGTTCGGCATCAAACTCTTCAAGAACATCCAGAGGTTCCATCTCCTGGCCCTCTAGATCCTCATTCCAGTTAATACCGACCATCAACACATCGGCATGCATACCGGGCAGCCAGTCGTCGAGAAACTCTTCCATCTCTATTGCCACAGGTTGGTATATATTCCAGTCCCCTGTGCACAGCGCCTGCGCCAACTCTTGCGTCGACCAAAACGGCATCACATCAATGCTGTCACTGTCGCTTGAGCCGACCAGCGCCCAGCTATCGTCGCTATCCTTTAAACCCCAGATACAGCCATTTTCGAGGCTCTCAACAACCAGGCGATCAAGATTTTCTTGCAGATCATCAGAAAGTGGATGCATGCTGTAATGCTCTGTCTGTCAATTTGGCGCCATGGTACCCGCTTTAATGCTCTACCACCACTGCTACGCGGCGGTCAGTTGCGACAATTTGCCACACAGCCTGTCAGCCATTTCTGATACCATTTACATATGATTAACGATAACGGTCAGCAGACCTATTCCGCCGCACGACAAAACCTCTTTCGCCTCAGCTTGATTCGCGGCGTTGCCCTAATTGGACAGGTACTGGCACTTATCTACTTTACCGCAATCAATCCGATTGGCTTGCCTGCTAACGCCATTGCTCTGGTGCTGTCTATCTATGCTTCGGTTACTGTTGCTACCTGGCAGCGCAGTCGCATGCAGGTCCCCATTGCAGACCATGAATTTTTTATTCATCTACTGGCGGATATTCTGTTCTTTTCTGTTTTACTCTACTTCAGTGGCGGAGCGTCCAATCCCTTTGTCTCCTATTATCTGATCCCCATCAGTATTGCAGCGATTACAGTCTCGAGGCGGTACAGTATTTTAATCGCTGTGACGGCGCTGAGCGCCTATAGCCTGCTGCTGAAATACTATGTACCAATCGCCGCCATTGCTCCCAGCAGCCATCATGGTGCCAGCAATGGCAGCCTGCATGTTTTGGGTATGTGGGCTAACTTTGCTGTGAGTGCCGGCATTATTATTTACTTTATCAGCCGCATGGCATCCGCATTAAAAATCCAAGAGCAGGCGCTTGCTCTGCAGCGTGAGGCTGAGCTTCGCAATGAGCAACTGCTGGCCGTGGGCACCTTGGCAGCAGGCACAGCTCATGAACTTGGCACGCCTTTAAACACCATGAAATTACTGGTTGATGACATGCTGTCTGGCACACCAGACAATCAGGATGCAATCCTTCTCAACCAGCAAATAGAGCAGTGTAAATCCACCCTGAAGCAGCTGCTGACCACCGCCGAACAGTCTCAATCGAAGCGGCTGGAGTCGCAGTCAGTGCAGTCCTATTTTGCCGCCATACTCGAGCGCTGGCAGCTTATGCGCCCGCACCTGCAGGCGAAGATAAACTTTGCAGACAGCCCTCCCAGCAGTGCTGTTTTTGAACCCACCATTGCGCAGTCCATACTTAACTTATTAAATAATGCTGCGGATGCCAGTCAAAATGTGGACGTAAACCTAAGCTGGAATGCAACCAGGGCCAATATTGAAATACGTGACTATGGCAAAGGCTTGGATCTGGGTGAAGTCGATCGCCTTGGACAGGCATTTGTTACCGATAAGGCCGATGGTCTTGGCCTTGGACTATTTTTATCACAGGCGACATTAACCAGATTTCGCGGCTCGGTAAGCCTGCAAAATGCTGCTGACTCAGAGCGCGGTACATTGACCCAGATTGTCTTGCCGCTGGAGAGCGCTGTCGAATGAATTATCTACTGGTCGACGACGATGCGATTTTTAGTTCGGTACTGGCCAGAATGCTTGAGCGCCGTGGCGATCAGGCAATAACCGCAGCTAATAGTGAGGAGGCTGCGGCTCGTTGCGATCAATCAATTGATCGCGTAGTTCTGGATTTAAAGCTTGAGCAAGAATCCGGCCTATCAATATTACAACAGCTGCTTACCATTCAGCCCGATGTTCAGGTGGTGATACTGACTGGCTATTCAAGTATTTCGACAGCCGTCGAAGCGATAAAACTGGGTGCTTTTAACTACCTTTGCAAGCCAGCCAGTGTCGATGAGATTGTGGTTGCCTTTGAGAATAGCGCCGGTGAGGTTGCACTTGAGCAATCACCGCCCTCGGTGAGCAGGCTGGAATGGGAACATATTCAGCGTGTGCTCAATGAAAATGCTGGCAATATTTCAGCCACCGCCAGAAGTTTGGGAATGCACCGCAGAACGCTGCAAAGGAAACTACAGAAACGACCTGTCAAAAGCTAGCGGCGGCAACTATTATCGGGCGCAGGTTGTTGCCGTTGCTCCGATCTCTGTCCGCTAGAGCCCAACAGCCTGCAGCAGGTCTAATTTAAAACTCTATAGCCTCTGCCCTTTAAGCAGCGTTTAACAATTCGGTCTTGCTCATAGCGAGCGCGCTTATTGCCTTTTACCCCACCTAATACAGCGCCAGCACCAGCACTGCGTTTTGCCGTGCCGCTGTCGCCTAACACGGCACCGAGAACGCCACCCACGACAGCGCCCTCTACAGCGCCCTCTGCGGTCTCCTGACCAACACTCACTTGATGGGCGTACTCTTCGCAGTCAGCCAGGTCGACTTGATATTGGTAGGGATCCACACCGAGCGTATCGATAATAACTTTATCTGGAGCACCGTAGCTGTAGCCCTTAGTGCAGCCAGACAAGAACAGGACAGCCGAGGCTGCAAGACATAATTTAATCATGCTATTTTCCCTAACCATTAGATATTCCGTTAAACAAAACGTCATCCAGCACCTTTGGTTGACGCTGAGATTGAGCCAGCGGTAGTCAGCCCAAATTACTTGGTATTATTCATAATGCCACGCACAGCGGCAGGTAAATCTGCAGGCAGTACAACAACCTTGGCATTAGCTGAGTTAGACATCGCTTTCATCGCTTCGATGTATTGCTCTCCCAATAGATACATAGCCGGTAACTCTTTATCCTGAATCGCTTCGTTAACCTTGGTCAACGCGGACTTGGTCGCCTCTGCCAGCACCACTTGAGCCTCTGCATCGCGACGTGATGCCTCCAAGCGGCCATCAGCTTCCAGAATAGCAGCGGTCTTCTCACCATCGGCACGGGTTACGGTGGCGCGGCGTTGACGCTCAGCAGCGGCCTGCTCCTCCATTGCCTGCTGCATAGTCCCGGAGGGATTAATATCCTGAATCTCTACTGTCTTCAAGGTGATACCCCAGTCGGCAATATCATCTGAGATCGACGTTTTAAGTTTGGCTTTAATCTGGTCGCGAGAAGAGAGCGCATCATCCAGCGCCATTTCACCGACTATCGAGCGCAATGAGGTCTGCACTAATGTGCGAATAGCCAGCTCATAGTCCTCAACGCCATAAACGGCTTTTTCTGGGCTGACAATATTAATATAGGCCACGGCATTGGCAATAATGACCACGTTATCGAGGGTAATCACTTCCTGAGAGGGAATATCCAGCACTATATCTTTGGTCGTCGCTTTAAACGCGACATCATCGATATAGGGAACAATCAGATTCAGCCCCGGAAGGAGCGATTTGTGATACTTGCCCAGCCGTTGCACAACCCATTTAGAACCCTGGGGCACTAGGCGAATCCCTTTAAATAACGTGATTAAAACCAGAATAAACACTGCAAATACAACGATGCTACCTTCCATCTGACATTCTCCTAGGAATCATTAACTCAGTTTGGCAACCACTAATACATTGCCGGAAATCTCTTTGATATGAAGACGGTCGCCGAGACCAACCTCGGTATCGCAGCTGAACTCCCACTCATCTTCACCCAATATTGGTGTGCTAAAACGCAACTTACCATTGCTCGGCCCCGCCGGTAATTTAATCACCTGGCCAGATTCACCTATAGCCGACTCACGGGCCAAACCATCGTTATTGCGCGCTTCCATATTGGGTTTTATTATTTTAAACCAGAGGACGGTAAACGCCACCGAAGAGACGGTCCAGAGCAGTATCTGAATACTGAAAGGCATATCGACCAATAGCGCAACTATTCCCACCGCCACAGCACCCAGGCCAAACCAGAGGATGGTAAAACTCGGTATAAAAATCTCACCGATAATCAGCAATACCCCCAGTACTAACCAGTGCCAGTACAACATTTGAATATCCATTTACCATCTCTCGCTATTAGAAGTGACTCTAGGGTAACAAAATTTACTCGCGACCAGTACAGACAGATCGCGACATCAACAGCGCATCCTCACGCCCATACTCTGTCTTATAATAGTCCCTGCGCTCACCAACCTGTATAAAATTCTTGTGCAGATACAATCTGATAGCGCGAAAATTAGATGCTCGCACCTCAAGATGCAGCTTGGTTGTAGCTGGGGGCAAGCAGTCAACAACATGGTCTAATAGCAGCGATCCCAGCCCCTGCCCCTGATAATCGGGGTGGACTGCCACGTTATGTATTTCTGCTTCGCTTAAAATAGAGTCAACTACTGAAAAACCGACGATGGTGCCCGCGGTCACTAGAACCATTGAATCATCGAGACTCTGTTGAAATTGTTTGAGACTCCAGGGCGATGGCGAACAATGTTTTTCTATGCCAACTACCTGCTCAAGATCGGCGATTTCCATACCGCGAATAGAATATTGCTGATTGATGCCGAGGTTCAAGATTGCGCTTTGTACACATGCCGCTGTGGCGACAAAAAGCGAATAGTCTGCCAAGTTTTGCGCTTGCTGGCCGGCTGCTCAATCATCTCTTTTAGCGATGGCACCAACAGTGCTGTCACCTGATCATAGACATTGACCTGACCATTGGCGACGGCCGCTTTTTCATCGGCGGTCAGTAGCCACAGACTGGCGGCATCACCCATCAACAGCAAAATCTTCGCTGATTTACTGTTGATGCGCGCCCTGATCAGTGTTTCTAAAAACTCTCGCACCTCGCCAGAATCGCCGCTGGCATTGGGATAGGGAGGCCACTCAACAATATCCATCTGCGGCAACTGACCAGCGCCCTGCCCCATCACTTCTAAGATATTACCCAGCAGCAGTATCTGCTCTGGATCCGGCAGACTGTCTTCCACGGAACTGCAGACCAGCACCTCATCGGTGGGCTGCCACAGGGCGAATTTCACTTCGATATTGCTGACTGCCAAAGGCTCTGCCACAGCGACAGGCTCTGCCAACTTCACGCGGGATGCTTTAGACTTGTCTTCAGTGCCAATATTTCCCAGCTCCGCCATACTCTTGGCCATTGCTTCGCGGCTCTCTGCAGCACTGCTAACTGATTTACTGACAGGCTCGCTATCAGCCGCGATTGCAATCGCGGGCGGGCTACTTGCAACCGGTTCGGCGGCGGGCTGCGCAACAATCGATACCAGCGGTAGCTCTCTGGGTACGTAATGAACGATACCCAGAGTATGCAAGTATTGATTGTGAAACGCATTTGCCACTAGACACCACCGAGCTGCGGATGCAGGCGGCCGGGATTACGCATCAGCGTCAGCGCATTCAAATAAGCCTTGGCGCTGGCCAATAAGATATCGGTATCTGCACCCTGACCATTGATAATACGACCGTCTTTTTCAAGCCGAACAGTCACTTCACCCTGCGAATCGGTTCCCTGAGTCACCGCATTAACGGAGTAAAGCTGCAGATGGGTCTCGCTGTTAACCAACTTTTCAATCGCATTAAAAATTGCATCGACGGCGCCATCACCGCTGGCTTCAGAGCTGTGCTCCCTATCCTTGTAGCGCACTCCAATCTTGGCATGGGGCGACTGGCCAGTCTTTGACACCACCTCGAGATCCATAAGCGTCAACACATCATCTTCCGTACCCATCTGCACCTCAGATACCAGCGCCTGTAGATCTTCATCAAAGATTTCACGTTTTTTATCAGCCAGGTCTTTAAAGCGCACAAAAGCCTGATTGAAATCCTCTTTGCCATCAAAAACAATACCCAACTCCTCAAGACGAGCAGCAAAGGCTGCACGGCCAGACAACTTGCCCAGAGATAATTTATTGGTACTCCAGCCCACATCCTCAGCTCTCATAATTTCGTAGGTTTCACGGAATTTCAAAATACCATCCTGGTGAATACCTGATTCATGGGCAAAGGCATTAGCCCCCACAATCGCTTTATTGGGCTGCACCGGAAAACCAGTAATACTGGAAACCAGACGCGAGGTTGGAACAATATGCAGAGTATCTATATCCGTTTCCACGGAGAAAAGATCTTGACGCGTGCGAATCGCCATCACTAACTCTTCCAACGAGGCATTGCCTGCGCGCTCGCCCAAACCATTGATCGTACATTCAACTTGTCGCGCACCGGCCTGCACCGCTGAGAGGCTATTGGCCACCGCCAGACCCAAATCATTATGGCAATGCACCGAAAAAATCGCCTGGTCAGCATTTGGCACGGTATTTAACAGGCGCTCAATCATTGCGCCATATTCACCCGGAGCGGAATAACCCACAGTGTCGGGCAAGTTAATGGTCCGCGCACCGGCATTGATCACAGCTTCGGTAATCCGGCACATAAACTCGAACTCAGTACGGCTGGCATCTTCCAGGGAGAACTCAACATCATCAATTAAACTGCGCGCTATCTTTACTGCACCGACCGCCTGCTCAAGAACCTGATCTGGCTCCATCTGCAATTTGTGCTTCATATGAATCGGTGAGGTGGCAATAAAGGTGTGAATACGGCCAGCGTTAGCGCCTTTAAGAGCCTCTGCGGCACGCTCAATATCACCAGTCATGGCTCGAGATAGGCTGCAAATACGGCTCTCGGTCACGCTGTTGGCAATAGCCTGCACGGCTTCAAAATCGCCCTGGCTGGAAATCGCAAAACCGGCCTCGATAACATCGACACGCATTTTTTCAAGGGCTTTGGCGATACGCACTTTTTCATCTTTGGTCATGGATGCGCCGGGGCTCTGTTCACCATCGCGCAATGTGGTATCAAAAATGACTAATTTTTCTTTAGACTGCTCTGTGCTCTTCATGTTTTTCTCTTCCTAATTGGAGCCAGGCGCTGTTGAAGCGCGCTCTTTAATGGCTACATTGTAAAACGGATTCACCCACTGTGGGGCTACAATTTTATTGCCAATAAGGCAATAGACGAAATTTTGGATGAGGTATAACGATAGATGCCCCTCAGGGCAGTAGAAGAAGTAGCCCACGCGCAGAAGCAGCAGTTGCAAGACTGTTATTCGCAGCGAAAATTTGTGTGGAGGTACTCATAGACAGTATTCAACCAGTTTTCTTTGCAGATGCCAAGATTAAATTACTGAGCCTCTTTGCCCGACAGCGGGTTCAACTTTTTCCATGCCCAGAACAGCGGCGCGGAAGAGCCGAACACCAGCGCCATGGTAAACAGGATACGTGGTGGGTCTATAGTAATCACCACAAAGCCCATCACTACCGAGAGGATAACAATAAAGGGCACCTTGCCTCGCAAGTCTACCTCTTTAAAACTGGGATACTTAAAGTTAGAAACCATTAACAGACCTGACAGCGCAGTGATCAGAGCGCCAATAGTCGCCAGACTGACCGATGCCTCCAAATGGTAGGTAGACCAGACCAGACCCGCCACAATAGCGGCGGCGGCCGGACTGGGCAGACCAGTAAAGCTTTTGTTGTCGGCCAGCTCGGCTTGAACATTAAAGCGCGCCAAACGCAGTGCCGCACAGGATGCATAGACAAAGGCTGCGGCCAAACCGAGCTTACCCAAGCTGCTGAGCCCCCAACCATAGGCGACCACTGCTGGGGCTACGCCAAATGAGACCATATCGGACAGGCTGTCATACTGAACGCCAAAATCACTCTGGGTGTTGGTCATGCGCGCAACGCGACCGTCGAGGCCATCAAAAATCATCGCGGCAAAAATAGCCATCGCAGCCCATTCGAACTGGCCGCTAAAACCAGACAGCACGGCATAGAAACCGCCGAACAGGGCGCCGGTAGTGAGTAGGTTGGGCAGTAGATATATACCTTTGCGGCGCACGGGTGGCTCCGCTGCCGGCTTGAGATTGACTACTTTCTCTGCTTGATCTGCTTTCTTTGTCATACCGCTACCTTTGTGCCCACAGGCATTAAATGTGGACGCATTATAGGCCCTAGCCTTCCAAATAGCAGCTCTGCATTTTATCCAGATCTGCCTGGGATAGACCCAGTCCAGTTATCAGATAATTTTTAACATCGCCGTAGCTGGTATCAATAGCCTCAAGAAAAGCCACAATATTGTCCTGATGAACAGAACAGTAAGGTACTAACCAGTCTCGATCCCAACTCTCGACCTTAGCATCACGCAGATGCCCTTCCACTAGATCAATCAGCCGCTCTGAGTCATAGTGCTCAATAGTCAACATATAATCTTCGACGATAGTTTGGCGCGGTACATCTAGGGCTGAGAGGATAAGAGCCGCCGCCATCCCGGTGCGATCCTTTCCCGCAGAGCAATGAAATAGAGAGGCATTGCCTGCATTATCAACAATCTGGCGCATAAAACGGCTAAAAGCGGGAATCACTGATTCAATGCAGTTGCGATAGGAGTTGACCACCAAGGTATGGGAGGAGTCAGCGGTCAGTTCGCCACCGAATAGAAACTCCCAAAATCGCGATATGTCACCTATAGAAATTTCGTAGTCATCAATAAATTCGGCTCGCACAGCGCTGCTCGGGGACTGCTCCTGCTCCTCCGTGCGACGAAAATCGTGGACCTTATTGATGCCGATCTGTTCTAGACTATCGAGGTCACTATCAGTGAGATTAGCCAGATGCCCACAGCGCATAATCTTGCGCCACTTAACCCTGCGCCCCTGACTGTTGACATAGCCGCCAATGTCACGAAAATTAATACCGCCATCAAGGGCCACTACTCGGGTTGTGCTGTTTGCTGTGCTCATCTGCTCTGACTTCCAAATTATTAGGCTACTCGTATGTTCCTGATGTTACGCGATACAAAGTAAAACGGCCCACCAAAGAGCGAGCCGTTTTAAGGTATATCACTGACGATACAGGCTAGTTTTTATCTTTATCAACCAGTGCATTCTTCGTAATCCATGGCATCATGCCACGCAGCTCTGCGCCTACTTTTTCAATGGGGTGCGCTGCGTTATTGCGACGATAGGCTGTCATAGAAGGGTAATTCATAGCACCTTCGGTGATAAACATCTTTGCGTACTCGCCGTTTTGAATGCGCTTGAGCGCATTTTTCATGGCTAGACGCGACTCGTCATTGATGACTTCGGGGCCAGTGACATACTCACCGTACTCGGCATTGTTTGAAATCGAGTAGTTCATATTGGCAATGCCGCCCTGATACATCAGATCAACAATTAGCTTGAGTTCGTGCAAGCACTCAAAGTAAGCCATTTCAGGAGCATAGCCCGCTTCAGTCAATGTTTCAAAACCGGCCTTAACCAGCTCAACTGCACCACCGCAAAGTACCGCCTGCTCACCGAACAGATCGGTTTCAGTTTCGTCTTTGAAGGTAGTTTCGATAATACCTGTGCGACCACCGCCCACACCTGAGGCATAAGACATAGCTACTTTCTTGGCATTGCCAGTGGCATCTTGATAGATAGCGACCAGATCAGGGATACCACCGCCGTTGACAAATTCATTGCGAACTGTGTGACCAGGCGCCTTAGGCGCGATCATAATGACATCGAGGTCGGCGCGGGGCACTACCTGGTTGTAATGAATGGCAAAACCATGGGCAAATGCCAACGTGGCGCCCTGCTTGATATTGGGTTCGATCTCATCGCGGTAGAGCTGCGACTGAAACTCATCAGGCGTCAGGATCATAATCAGATCGGCAGCGGCAACAGCAGAGGGAACATTATCTACTTTAAGGCCTGCAGACTCAGCTTTAGCAGCCGAGGCAGATCCAGCGCGCAGGCCAACAGTTACGTCAACACCAGAGTCTTTAAGGTTGTTGGCATGGGCATGGCCCTGAGAACCATAACCAATAATGGCCACTTTCATGCCCTTGATGATGGAGAGGTCACAGTCTTTGTCGTAATAAACTTGCATTGATTTCACCTAATTTTATAAAAGTCAGTATTTAAAAAGAGTTATACACGTAAAAATTTATCGCCGCGGGAGATGCCGGAAACACCGCTTCTCACCACTTCCATAATGCCCATTTCGCGAACCGCCTCGATAAAGGCATCCAACTTCTCGCTGTCGCCAGCCAGTTGCACGGTATAGGTCGCAGGAGTCACATCGATAATATGACCCCGAAAGATATCCACGCAGCTTTTTAGTTCAGTGCGAATATCATTGTCTGTCGCTTTGATTTTAACTAGCATCAGTTCGCGCTCAATATGCGAACCCACTGTCAAATCAACCACTTTAATCGTATCAATCAACTTGTGCAGCTGCTTAACGATCTGCTCGGCCATATGATCATCACCCTGCGTAGTGAGTGTTAAACGCGACAGGGTGTCGTCATCGGTCGGCGCTACCGTCAAGGTATCGATATTATACCCGCGCTGAGAAAATAGACCGACAACTCTTGAAAGCGCTCCAGACTCGTTTTCTAAAAGAATAGAGATTATCCGTTTCATTAGGTTCTCTCCGTCTTGTTGAGCCACAGATCGCGCATCGAACCACCGGGCATTTGCATGGGGTAAACGTGCTCTGAACGATCGACATCAATGTCCATAAATACCACGCGGTCTTTCATCGCAAAGCATTTGCGCATCTTCTCTTCGAGCTCATCGATATGAGTAATTTTCATACCCACATGACCATAGGACTCCGCCAGTTTGACAAAATCTGGTAATGAGTCTTCATAGACACTCTCGGAATAGCGACTACTGTAATTCATATCCTGCCACTGGCGAACCATACCCAGCGCCGCATTGTTAAGGTTGATAATCTTAACTGGCAACTTGTGCTGGCTACAGGTTGATAGCTCCTGAATATTCATTTGAATACTGCCTTCACCGGTTACACAGGCAACGTCTTTATCGGGAAATGCCAACTGGCAACCCATGGCTGCAGGCAGACCAAAACCCATGGTGCCCAGGCCCCCAGAGTTGATCCAGGTGCGCGGCTTATCAAACAGATAATACTGTGCGGCAAACATCTGATGTTGGCCCACATCCGAGGTCACAATGGCCTCACCATTGGTAATTTTGTAGAGCATCTTAATAACATCTTGCGGCTTGATGCAGCTGCCCGAGCTCTCTTCATAACGCGATGCTGTGTAGATACCTTTATCGGCACGCCACTGATCAAGCTGCGTCCACCAATCGGCAATTGCATCTGCATCTGGCTTGGTCTTGAGCTCTTTATTAATCGCCAGCATCTCCGTAAGTACCGAGGTACAGGTACCGACAATAGGAATATGTGCATCGATATTTTTCGATACAGAAGTCGGGTCCACATCAACATGAATAATGGTCGCATGGGGGCAGAACTTCTCCAGATCATTGGTTACCCGATCGTCAAAGCGAGCACCAATGGCAAAAATAACATCCGCATGATGCATCGCCGTATTGGCTTCAAAGGTACCGTGCATACCCAGCATACCCAAATACTGCCGATCGGTGCCCGGATAACAGCCCAGACCCATCAGGGTATTGGTCACCGGATAATTCAGTGCCTGTGCCAAGGCAATTAGCTGCTCTGAAGCATTGTCGATAACCACACCGCCACCGGCATAAATAACCGGTCGCTTGGCGTCGACAAGGGTTTTAACCGCACGCTTAATCTGCCCGCGATGACCTTTGTCAGTCGGCTGATAAGAGCGCATCTTCACTTCGCTGGGGTAGCTGTAAGGCACCTTGTGACTAGGATCAGTGACATCCTTGGGGATATCGACAACCACCGGGCCCGGACGACCTGTTGCAGCAATGTAATAAGCCTTGGCGATGGTTTCAGCAATATCTTCAGCGCGAGTAACCAAAAAACTATGCTTAACAATAGGTCGAGACACACCGACCATATCCGTTTCCTGGAAGGCGTCTTGGCCAATTTTGGTCAGCGGCACCTGTCCGGAGATAACCACCATTGGAATGGAATCCATAAACGCGGTGGCAATACCAGTAATAGCATTGGTCGCACCGGGACCAGAGGTCACAAGCGCTGTGCCCACTTCGCCAGTGGCGCGAGAGAAACCATCAGCAGCGTGAACCGCAGCCTGCTCATGGCGAACTAATAGGTGATAGACGTCGTCCTGTCGATACAGAGCGTCATAGATATGCAGCGCAGCACCGCCTGGGTAACCCCAAACATTCTTAACGCCTGCATCTTTCAGTGCGCGGATAAGTATTTCACCGCCGGATAAGAGTTCCACAATATGTCCTCATAAAAGTACATTCAGGACTTTTCGCAGTGGCAATGTGCTGTTACATCAAAAGTGGCGTCGCGATTGCGACAAGTTGCAGCCACACCGGTAAGTGCTTGTTTGACTGTAGCTGGCGCTAAGGGTACTAGCGCCCTCCCTGATGATGACCAGCGACGTGGATAACGCCAACCTGGTACTCTGTCCATAAATTCTGCACTGGTAGGTGCAGAATGCGCGTAATTTAACACTTTTTACTGATTAGTCAATGACAAAATCTGAGCCTTTGGGTTTAATGCAAAGAGAAACTCGCACCAATAAAGCAGATAGGACACACTATCATTTAAGGTTTTGCAGCGTATAACAACAGTAATAAACAAATAGAGTAAACGCCAATGGCAAAATTAAACGGGTTCGCCGTCTGCTCCATTCTCGCCATAGTTCTGCTTGGTTGCTCCAAGCAGCCTGACACCACAGAACTGGTTATCAAAAATATCAATGGTTATACCTTTGATGCTGATCGCCAGCTGCGACAGTTCCAGACGATCGCTATTGAAGAAGGCAAAGTATTGGCTATCGGAGATGCCACGCTCGCACTCAAGTACCCAGATGCCGAAAAAATAGATGGCCAGGGAAAAACCTTGATCCCCGGCATTACCGATGCCCATGGTCATGTGTCTACAATGGGCTATACCCTGCTTACAGTTGATGTTCGCGGTCTTGAATCGGCGCAGGCAGCTGCAGAGTTAGTGGGCAAATATGCCGCAGAAAAACCTGCACTAAACTGGATTCAGGGCCGCGGCTGGAATCAGGTACTCTGGCCTGAAAAGCAGTACCCCCGCGCCGCAGATCTAGACGCCCAAATTAGCGATCGCCCTGTGTGGCTGGAACGTATCGATGGCCATGCTGGTTGGGCAAACAGCAAAACATTGGCACTGGCAGGTATCACTGGTGAGACAGCCTCACCTGCGGGTGGCGAAATTGTGCGCGATAGCAATGGCCAGCCAACTGGAGTTCTTATCGACAATGCCATGTATCTTGTCACCAGAGTCATTCCACCCCCGAGTAACGATGAGATTGCGCTGGCCTTGGATACTATGAGCGAGCACTTATTAAGCCTAGGTATTACTTCAACCCATGATGCCGGGGTAAGCTCAGACGAACACAGGTTGTATCGGCAGATCGCAGATGACGGTGATATGCGGATCCGCATCTACGGCATGATCTCCTCCACCAATGTAGATGTTGAAGAGACCTTGGCCGCGGGGCACAGTGTTGATGAAAAGGATCTGTATACATTGCGCAGCATCAAAGTCTATGTCGATGGTGCCCTCGGCAGTCGCGGCGCGGCCATGCTCGAACCCTATGCCGATCGAGCTGATCATCACGGACTGCTGGTCACTAGCAGCGATCAACTTCGCGAACTGTTTAATCGCGCTATTACGGCAGAGTTCCAAGTGGCTATTCACGCCATTGGCGATAAGGGCAATCGGATTGCGCTGGATGAGATCGAGTATGCCTATGGCACCGTGGGCGGTCGCCATTTACGCCATCGCATTGAGCATTCTCAGGTAGTGGCAGTGGACGATATACCGCGCTTTAAAGCGCTGGATGTAATTCCTTCAATGCAGCCAACCCATGCCACCAGCGATATGAATATGGCCGAGGACAGGATTGGGGCCGAACGTTTAAAAGGTGCCTATGCCTGGCGATCTTTTCTCGAGCAGGGCAGCCTTGTGGTTTCCGGATCAGATTATCCTATTGAGCTGGCCAATCCCTTCCATGGTATTCACGCTGCAGTCACGCGACAGGACCACAACAATATGCCCGCCGAGGGTTGGATCCCTGAAGAAGCGATGACGTTAGAACAGGTATTGCGCAGCTTTACTATCGACGCAGCCTGGGCCGCCCATCAAGAAGACCGGCTCGGCGGTTTAACCGAGGGCAAATGGGCCGATTTTATACTGATAGATCGGGATATTTTTCAGGTCGAGCCTGAAAAACTATGGCAGACAGAGGTATTGGAAACCTGGATAGCGGGCCAGCGAGTTTATCAGCAGGCGCCCTAGTTTCAGTTAGCTGCGGCGTAGATCTCTACGCCGCCTCAGAACCGCTCTGGTGCACAGCCGTTGCTGTGCCGTATTCCATCCCTTCACCCTTCATTGAACCAAAGCGCAGACTTAGAATGTCCAGCAAGTAATTTTGCTGGAGACGCCAAGGCGATACCCTGCCCTGTTTGGGGAACTGATCAATCGCTCGGTCCACATAGCCAGAGGCTAGATCCAAGAATGCAACGCGCTCTAAGTTGGGGTCATTATTGCGCGCAACGCAGTAGTCAAAATTATTGTTGTCCAGATGATTCAACATGCGACAGACATATCCACTGGTAAGATCGCACTTTAATGTCCAAGACGCATTGGTATAACCAGCGGCGAGGACAAAGTTAGGCACATCGCTCAGCATCATACCTTTGTAGCCAACGGTCTCCGGGAGCTTAATCGTTTTACCATCAACCACAATCTGCATGCCACCCATCGGCAGCAGCTCTAACCCTGTGGCACTGACCACAATATCGGCTTTTAGCAGCGTGCCGGACGCCAGCTTTATGCCGGTTTTGGTAAAGGTTTTAATATGGTCAGTAACAACAGTGGACGTCCCCTTGCGCAATGAACGAAATAGATCGCCATTGGGCACCAGACACAGGCGCTGATCCCAGGGGTTATATTTCGGCGTGAAATGCTTATCAACATCATAATTTTCGCCCAGAGACATACGGGTTAACTTGAGCAACATCGCTTTTACTCTCTCGGGGCGACGGCGGCTCATCTGAAATAACAGTGCCTGCTGAGATACATTTTTCCAGCGCGTGATCAGATAGGCCATTTTGGCCGGCAAGTATTTGGCCAGAGTCAGAGCAAACGGATCCTTTTCCGGGCGCGACACCACATAGGTGGGTGAGCGCTGCAGCATGGTTACATGACCTGCAGTTTTGGCCATTGCGGGCACCAGGGTAATTGCCGTTGCACCACTGCCAATCACCACAATATTTTTACCCGAATAATCCAGATCCTCAGGCCATTGCTGCGGGTGAATTATCGGCCCCTTAAACTGTTCACTGCCGGGAAAATCTGGGGTATAACCTTTGTCATAGCGATAATAGCCGGTGCAGCTGTAGATAAACTTACAGGTCATTTTCTTGGCTCGTTTGCCAGTCTCAGCGATCGTCACTGTCCACAGCGCAGAGGCTGTATCCCAGGCAATCTTAGTCACGCGCTGGTGGTAGCGAATATGCTGTTCGACTTGGTACTCTTTAGCCGTCTCATTGATATATTCAAGAATGGCTGGACCGTCAGCAATCGCCTTTTTATGCAGCCAGGGTTTAAAGCTGTAACCAAGCGTGTGCATATCCGAGTCGGAGCGAATGCCCGGATAGCGGAACAGATCCCAGGTACCGCCCATGGCCTCGCGGCTTTCGATAATGGCATAGGTTTTATTGGGGCTGTGCTGCTCTAGGTGGCAGGCTGCGCCGATGCCGGACAGACCGGCGCCCACAATGACGACATCAACATGTTTTTTTGGCATGACAGACTCATAACATTTTTATTATTTTTTATATTACGCGATCCGGGCATTTTCCGATGGCTCCTGAGAGACAATCAATCGAGCCCGATAGGCTGAGGCTCACTTTTGGACGGCCCTTTAAAACCAGCCTTTTACCGACTTATCTAATGCCCCGCTACACTTTTTAAGCTGTGCACCATAGGTCGCGGCTTTGCGTTTAACTTTGGTCGCTACTTTTAACAGCGTCGGTTTTTTATTAAATGATCCTCGCGAATAACCACCCCAGCCCTCATGGTAGGCAAGATATTGCTTGTAGGCATCCCATTTAGAAACTCCCAGTCGACGCTGAGTAATATTCGTGTACCAGCCAACAAAATTTATCGCATCACCAAAATCGTCGCGATCATGGCTCCAATTGCCGGTATCTTTGCGGTAGTCATTCCAGGCTGGATCCTGTGCCTGAGCATAGCCATAAGCAGAGGATCTGCGCGGCAGAGGGATAAACAAAAATGTCGGACGATCGGGTCGCACCTTGGCACGGAAGGTGGATTCTTGATTGATAATCGCCATCATCACCGCGATTGGCGTACCCCAGCGCTTACTGGCCTTGCGCGCATCCTTGTACCAGTCGGTCTCGCCCCAAAAAATTCGGCAGACATCATTGGTCTGAGTGGGCTGGTAGGTTGAGCAGCCGGAAGCAGCCAAACCAAGTAGCAGAACAGTGATTAGAGGTATACGACTTTTATGCATAGAGTGAAGAGTGCAAGGTTTAGCGTCTGTAATCAAGATAGTTCTGCAATAACAGATATAAAACCCATATTCGCAAAGCAAAAAAACCTATCGAAATCATTGTGATCCCCGGCAGCTCCGCCAGTAAAAATATTTGTAAATCGCCCCACATCAGGGCACTGCAAACAACCAGGCCCATCACTGAAATAATTTTGAAGTGGCGATCACTCAACTGCGAATAAATATAAACCGAGCCCATTACCGAAAGCAGTAAACTCCGTGCAATAACCAGACTAGAGACAGCTTCGCGATCTATTACCTTGGCTTCAAAGACGGATTGAAGGTGCAGTTCAGGGTAGAATGAAATCAAAAATAAACGCGCAGCGATGGCCGCCACTATAAGGAGAGTGCGATACAGAATACGCCGTTTGGTCTGCTGCCAGGCATCCATACTCGCGCGCTCGGGAAACAGTGCAAGCATCTCATTCTCGCTAATATTATCAATGCTCATATCCGCCCCTATCCGCATGATTTGGTGACTTTCTCAATAGTTGCGAGGATACGTCCAAACGATCATGTTATTCCGCATAATCGTTGTATTAGCAAACAGGCATGCGCTTATTAGTATTGCTTATTACCCGCTCTTTACATTGACCGCAGCCATCTGCACCTTCATTATTTTCCTCGAACAATTCATTCACAGATTTCCCTAACGCTTTTAGTACAGCGAGTTTAATATAATGGCCAGACTGAACTCGCTAAAAGGTACCGCAATGACCGCGACAACCCAAAATACTGATAACTTTATCTTTACCGGCACCTGCCGTGCCGGCAGCGGTGTTGTCGCTGCAGTAACCAGCTTTCTGGCTGAAAGAGACTGCTATATCTGTGCCCTTGAGCAGTTTGACGATGAATCCACTGACAAATTTTTTATGCGCGCGGTGTTTCGTCGCCAACAAGATTCGCCCTCTATCAACGAGATGGCTGAGGCCTTTGCTGAGGTGTCCGATAAGTTTGCCATGAGCTGGGAATTTCATAATCCATCTCTTGCGGTAAAGACACTGCTATTAGTCTCCAAATATGACCACTGCCTGGATGATCTGCTCTATCGCCGTCGCAAAGGTGAATTTAATATGGAGGTCACCGCGGTGGTTTCCAACCATCAGGATTTGCGCCCAATGGTGGAACGCGAAGGTATTCGCTTTATTCATTTACCCGTGGCCAAGGACAGCAAAGCACAGCAGGAGAGTCGTCTGCTGGAGATTATTGAAGAGACGGATTCCGAACTGGTGGTGCTGGCGCGCTATATGCAGATTTTATCTAATAACCTGACCGAGAAGCTGTCCGGCCGCTGCATCAATATTCATCATTCATTTTTGCCTGGTTTTAAGGGCGCTAAGCCCTATCATCAGGCCTATAACCGCGGTGTAAAAGTGATCGGAGCCACTGCCCATTACGTGACCTCAGATCTCGATGAAGGGCCAATTATTGAGCAGATTCTGACGCGAGTTGACCATGGCTACAGTCCTGAACATCTGGTTAGAGTCGGGCGCGATAACGAATGTATGGCACTGGCCAAGGCGGTCAAATATCACATTGAACGCCGAGTCTTTCTCGATGGCAATAAGACCGTGGTATTTCTTGGTGGCTAACAACTAACGATGCAATAAGCACAGGGGAAGAAAAACGCCATGCCGTTTGGACTATTAAAGTACGGTCTCAGTAAAGACTATCCAGCACAGCATCACTTTACGCCTGCTAAAGAGCTTAAAAAGCATTACGACGTCGTGATTATAGGCGGCGGCGGTCATGGCGCCGCCATTGCCTATAATCTGGCCAAATATCACGGCATTACCAATGTCGCTATTTTAGAAAAGAGCTATCTCGGCGGCGGCAATACAGCCCGCAATACCGCGGTTATCCGCTCTAACTATCTGACTGAATCCGGGGTCAAGTTTTACAGCGAATCGGTCAAGCTGTACAACAATCTGAGTAATGAATTTAACTACAATGTGATGATGGAAAACCGCGGCCAGCTGACCTTGGCTCACAGCGACGCGGCCATTCGCAGCTTTCGCTGGCGCGCCGAGGTCAACCAGCATCTTGGTGTGCGCTCCGAACTCGTTGATCGACAGACCATTGCAGAATTAGTCCCCAACCTCAATATGTCTGAAGATTCGCGCTTTCCTATTATGGCTGGACTCTGGCATGCCGATGGCGCCACAGCCCGTCATGATGCCGTGGCCTGGGGCTATGCCAAGGGCGCCTGTGACCGCGGTGTTGAGTTACATCAACTCACCGAAGTCGAGGCTATCGATATAGCCAATGGTCGGGTGACTGGGGTTAAAACCAATCGCGGTTCCATTGCATGTGGTGCGGTAGTGCAAGCGGTCGCTGGTGCCAGTTCAATCGTGGCAAAAAAAGCGGGTATCCCCCTACCGATTCACTGTTACCCATTGCAGGCGATGGTCACCCAGCCCTACAAACCGATTTTGACCCCCCATGTCAGCTCACCCCAGGTTCATGTCTATGTGCACCAAACTTCCCGCGGTGAGTTTGTTATAGGGGGTGGTTCAGACCCCTACCCACTCTACAACACGAGGGCAACTTTGGATCAGCGTGAATCACTCAGCGCAGCAGCTCTGGAACTGTTTCCATTTTTGGCTCAGGCCAGAATGCTGCGCCAATGGGCAGGCACCACAGATATGACCCCAGATTACAGTCCCATTATGGGGCTGAGTCCGGTAGAGAATTATTACCTCGACGCCGGCTGGGGCACCTGGGGCTTTAAGGCCACGCCCATCTGTGGCGTCACCATGGCAGAGTTAGTCGCCACCAAAAAGGTGCCTGATCTCATAAAACCCTTTGAGCTCGAGCGCTTCTATCGCTTTGAACAAATTAACGAAGCCGGCGCCACTGCCGCCAGCCACTGAGGGGTTATGGAATGAAAATACTTACTTGCCCCTTAAATGGCCCACGCAATATTTCTGAGTTCACCTATGGCGGCGAACATCACTCCATGCCTGATCCCAACACCACAGATTCAAGAGCCTGGGCAGAACATGTATTTTTTCATGACAATGCTGCAGGCATAGTCACCGAATGGTGGTGTCACAGCGCCAGCTCTTTTTGGTTTTTAGCGGAGCGAAATACTATTACAGATGAGGTGATTCGAACCTTTGAGGCCAGTGAAATATACAACCAGCGCATTGATTTTGTCGCTGCCAGTACTGTGGAGGGCAGCTAATGAACCCACGTCTTCCCGCTCCCTATGGCAGTCTGATTAATCGTGATGCCCCTCTGGACTTTAGCTTTGAGCGCAAATCCTATCAGGGCTTTGCCGGTGACAGCATTGCCAGCGCACTGGCGGCCAATCGGCATTGGCTGCTGAGCCGCTCGTTCAAATATCACCGCCCCCGCGGTGCGCTAACCATGGCCGGTCAAGATGCCAATACCATGGTACAGCTACCGTCTAACCCCAATGCACTGGCCGACCGTGAGCTGATTAGCCACAAACTGGATGTGATGGGTCAGAACTATAGTGGAAGTCTGAGAACTGATCGCGGCGCTCTGCTGGGCTTATTTTCTCGCTTCTTACCTGTAGGTTTTTACTACAAGGCCTTCTTTAAACCCCGAGGCATATGGGAAAAATGGGCACCGCTTATTCGCAAAAAAGCGGGTCTAGGTGTGATTGATCAACAGCTGCAACCAGACTACTACGACAAGCAGTATAAATTTTTTGATGTGGTAGTGGTGGGCGCTGGCCCCGCTGGTATGCAAGCTGCTCTGGAGTCAGCGGTAGAGGGCTGTGAAGTATTGCTAGTGGATGAAAACCCAATACTGGGGGGCTCTTTAAACTATACGCGCTTTGATGCCGAGGGTGTTCGTGGCCGGCAGTTGCGTGAACAGCTAACAAAAAAAATCGCCGCCAACAGCAATATCACCTGCATGACCGATGCTGTTTGCAATGCCTGGTTTGCCGACAACTGGCTGCCGATTATTCGCCACAAGCGCCTGTACAAGGTGCGCGCCAAACAGACAATTTTGTGTACCGGCGCACTGGAGCAGCAGGCGGTATTTCATAATAATGATCTGCCCGGCGTGATGATGAGCAGCGCCGCCCAGCGTCTCATCCATCTCTATGCTGTTCGCCCAGGTCAGGCTGCGGTGATTGTCACAGGAAATAATGATGGCTATGCCAATGCCTTGGATCTGCTGGATGCTGGCGTTGAGGTTAAAGTCATAGTTGACTTGCGTGAGGCGCCCAGCCAAAGCGCGATGATTGATGCGGTAGTCGCCCGCGGTATTCGTATAGAGACTGGCTATGCAGTGTATGAGGCCCAAAAGGCGCGCAACCATTTATCTGCTGTGCAGATTCGCAAAATTACCAGCCCCGGCATCTGTGCCGACAGCGGCGAAGTCATTTCCTGTGACCTACTCTGTATGGCCGTGGGTTACACCCCCACTTACCAGCTAGTCTGTCAGGCCGGTGGCCAGCTTAGTTATGACGATGACAGCGCCATATTTACCCTGAGTAACTGCCCCGCCGTCATGCAAATAGCCGGTTCTGTGAATAGCCACTGGGACCTCGACGCCTGCCTAGCCGAAGCCTCACGTGCGGCAATCATCGCCACCAATGCTCTGGGCCTTAGCCATACAGAGGAGCCAGCACAGATAGCCAGAGAGTCGGTTAGCCCCAACCATCCATGGCCAATTTTTGCCCATAGCGGCGGCAAAGAATTTGTCGACTATGATGAAGACCTCACCATCGCCGATATTATTAATGCCACCCGCGATGGCTATGAACATATTCAACTGGTTAAACGTTACTCCACCTGTGGCATGGGACCCTCACAGGGCCGTCACTCCGCCCTGGCGGCAGCGCGTCTGGTGGCTGCGGCAACCAATCGTACAGTCGCTAAGACCGGTGTCACCACGGCGCGCCCACCATTTGCCCCAGAGCATCTTGGTCACAGTGCCGGGCGCAGCTTTTATCCTGCTCGGCGCAGCAATATGCACTACCGCCACCTCGAGGCCGGCGCCCAGATGTTACAAGCGGGAGCATGGTACCGACCGGCATTTTATGGCTCTGCCAATAACAGCCAACAGTGCATCAACCAAGAAGTTAGTAATGTGCGCAATAATGTTGGTCTGGTAGATGTATCAACTCTGGGTGGCATTGAGGTACGCGGTGCGGATGCCGCAGAATTTCTCAATCGCTTCTATACCTTTGGTTTTGTTAAACAGCCTGTGGGCAAGGCGCGCTATGCCCTGCTCACCAATGAAGGCGGCGTGGTGATAGATGATGGTGTTGCCTGCAGATTTAGCGATGATCATTACTATGTGACAGCCACCACTGGTGGTGTCGACCGCGTCTACCAAAGCATGCTCAAGTGGAATGCCCAGTGGCGTCTAGATATTGATATAGCCAATGTCACCTCAGCCTATTGCGGCGTGAATATTGCTGGGCCCAGAGCGCGGCAAGTACTGGCCAAACTCTGCACAGATGTGGATCTGTCCGCCGAGTCGTTTCCCTATATGGGAGTTCGCCAAGGTACTGTCTCTGGTATAGCGGCGCGCCTTATTCGAGTGGGTTTTGTGGGCGAACTTGGCTATGAAATCCATGTTCCTCAGCACTGCGGTGAAGCCCTTTGGGATGCGCTGATGGAGGCTGGGCAGGAACAGGGTATTAGGCCTTTTGGCATCGAAGCTCAGCGGGTACTGCGCTTGGAAAAAGGCCATATTATTATTGGCCAGGATACAGACGCCATGTCCAATCCCATGGAAGTTCAGATGGGCTGGGCGGTAAGCCGCAAGAAGCCATTCTTTGTTGGCGGCAGAACCATTAGCGAGCTGGAGAAAAAACGGCAACTGCGCAGTCTGGTGGGCTTTGTGATCAATGACCCCCGTGCTCCAATACCAAAGGAGAGCCATCTGGTATTGGAAGGCGAGCAAATGACCGGTCGCGTCACCTCCTGTAACTATTCACCAACATTGCAAAAGCCTATTGGTCTGGCCTATGTCAATCTGGAGAATACCCAGCCGGGAAGCCGTATTATTATCAAATCGACCGGCGGTGTAAGAATAACTGCCGAGGTCGTGCCACTGCCATTTTACGACCCAGACGCTCTGCGTCAGGAGCTATAGCCATGAGCAGCATAACGCCAACACAGGTAACACGCCGCAGCCAGCTATACCGCCGCCACAGTGAATTGGGTGCCGAGTTTGAAGAGAACAATGGCCTGATACTGGTTAAAGCCTATGGCTCAGAGACAGAGTTGGCCCAGGCAAAAGAACTGGGGCTGGCGGATTTATCGACCCTGCCTCGCACCGGCTTTAAAGGAGCTGGAGCGCCAGACTGGGTTACAGCTCAGGGCGTTACTCTGCCACGGCAGCCCAATACTTGCGCTGTACAGAGCGATGCTGGTCTGGTGGCAAAGTTATCTTATCAGGAGCTGCTGGTACTCAGCGATCTCAACGCTACATCCTCAATGATAGAAAAGCTTAATCAATGCTCGGTCGGCGAGCAGACCTATGCTCTGCCAAGGGCCGACAGCCACTGCTGGCTTGCGGTCACCGGCAGCCAAGCCGCAGAGATGTTTTCCAAGATTTGCGCGGTGGATTTACGTGCCCACAAATTTGCCAATGCTGAGGTTGCACAAACCTCTGTGGCCAAAGCTAACTCTATTGTTATTCGCCATGATCTCGGTAGTACTCAATGCTTTTATATTCTCACCGATGTCAGCGCCACTGAATTTCTGTGGGACTGCCTGCTCGATGCAATGGCCGAATATCAGGGAAAGCCTGTGGGCATCGAAGCCTTAAGAGCCCTTGTTTAAGCCTATCTGGCAAAAAGCAGATGCCGCTGAGATGTAACTTTTAGTCCGCGCATTGCCCTATACTCGGGTTCATGAAGAACAATATAGAAATTGGTGCACTCAAAATATTCGCTGCCATTAGCGAAGCAGATACTTTAACGCAGGCCGCTGAGCGTCTTGGTATTACCCAGTCGGCAGTGTCCCAGACCCTCAAGCAAATTGAGCAGCAAACCGAAACCCAGCTGGTAATTACCCGAGCGCGGCCCATTAAACTAACCCCCAGCGGTCAGGTGCTCAAAATCTATGCCCAGCAAGTGATCAACGATACTCAGCGCATGCTCGCCGATATGCGCATGCTGTCCAACGGGGGGCTGCTGCCACTGAATGTTGGCATGATCGATTCCTTTTGCGATGTGGCTGGCTTGGCCTTTATGCAGCAGGTACAGCCTTTTACCTCTAAATTAAGCCTGCGCACTGGGCTCGGCTCGTCTCTGTCTCAGGACCTACTAAATCGCGATCTGGATCTATTGATTACCAGCGACCCTATAGATGAACATCCAGAGTTGCAGCGTTTTCCTATTCTGCGCGACCCCTTTGTGATGATCGTGCCAGAAACCTTTGCCCAAAGTGGCGCAGCTACTCCTGAATGGCTGGCGGAGAATGTGCCTTTTGTTCACTACACCAGAGGCTCACGACTAGGTACCTTGACCAATCTGATTGCGCGACGCCTGTCGATTAATCTCAATGTCGCCTATGAGCTGGACAGCACCCAAACCTTGTTGCGCTTTGTGCAATCCGGTCAGGGCTGGGCGATCACCACCGGGCTATGCATGGTGCGCTATCCTGAATTACTTAAGGGGGTTCGCGTCATGCAGTTGGCCAATGGCGCCAATGCGCGCCATCTAACCATGCTCTGCCGCCCCAATGAACTGGGGGCTGTGCCAGATAAAGTCGCAGCCATTTGTCGGCGTATTTATAGCGACGAAGTCATATCTCAACTTATGCACATAGCGCCCTGGCTAGAACAGCAGGCCTATGCCATTGAAGAAATGCCGGCTATCTGATGGACGCCTCTTTGCAGGACAGTTTTCGTCAGCAGCTACTCGATTTGCGCAGCGAACTCCAAGAGCTGCAAGCCCTGTCAGCAGATGCCTGCAAACCAGTAGAATTAGATCAGTCCATGGTCGGCAGGCTATCCAGAATAGACGCTATGCAGGGGGCACAGATGGCCCAAGAGGCCTCGCGCCGGCGCCAGCAGCAACTGGCAAGAATTGTCGGCGCCCTAGCCCGAATCGATGCCGGTGACTACGGTTACTGCACCTTATGTGATGAAGATATCTCCATCGGTCGGCTCGGTATCGACCCAACTTACAGTCTCTGTATTCACTGCGCTGAAAAGGCCGTCTAATTCGGGAAGCGGCTGCCCCTCGCTATCCGCAGGCAGAAATGTCTTGCCCCAGCCTAGACCCGCAATACCCCGCTGTAACAGTGATTCAATCTGTACTTCGCTATAGCCCACATCAGCTAATACCTCGCGGGTAGAATGGCCATGAGCCTCAGTCGGGCTGACTGCCAAAATGGATGCATTGGTGGGACGAATTGCATAGTGATCAATCTGAGTTAGCTGATGACCACTGGGATGATCTGGGTAGATTGAAAAGGCAAAGCTACCGCGCTCAACACCCACAGTACCATCGGCAATTCGGCCATATTGCGCTCGCAATGTCTCAATCGATTGAGGCTGAGCTGCTGCAATATCAGCATCCAGCAAACGTGCTATCCAGGTCTGTGCCGAGGCCTGTTGGAAGGCAACAGTCAAAAATATCTGAATATCCGCAGTGATCGCAATACCCTGCAGGCCCTCTATGCATTCCAGTGCACTGATATCTGCATCATCGGCATCGAGAAATATCCAGTCATCAGAGGTGGCATAAAAATGTGATAACCCATGGTTACCCATGGCCTGACGGCCCGAGGGCTCATTAAAGTCTTCGAGACCTGCGTAATCAAAACAAAACGGTAGCTGTGCCAAATTGGTCACCGCGGACAATGATGTGCGCCCACGACTCACCTGACCGGTCTTTGCCTTGTGATAAAGCGCCACAGCCATCGCCAGACCACCGGCAAAGCCGCAGTTAACATCCAGCGTTCCCAAGTGGGCATGCTCTTCTGGCGTGTCGACACCACCAAAGCGGCTCATAATACCGCTGTTGGCCTGAATAATATCGTCGTAGCCAATATAGTCCGTTTTCCGTGCAGGCAATGGCCCGCCCAAACAGTCGAGTCGACAAAACAGCACACCTGGATTGATCGCCTGCAGGCTGTCATGGTCTAGGCCCAATGGTTTCATCTGTCGATCTGGCGCATTGATCACAACCAGATCTACGGTGCGCAATAACCGATTAAACGCCTCGCGACCCTCGGTGCTATTAATATCAATCAATGCACTGCGCTTGCCCATATCGGCCTGGAAGGCAAACAGAGTTCCAATCAGCGGATCATACATAGGTAACACAGGTTCAACCTTGGTCACCTCGGCGCCAAAACGCGCAAGAAATGCCGTCGAATGGGGGCCGGCAATTACATTGGTCAGGTCCAAAACACGCAGCCCCTGCAACCATTCCTTAGAGGTATCAGCCCAAGGGTCTTGCAAAATAGGTTGAGATCTCAGGCTTATCAGCGCAGCCAATGCCTGCTCAAAGGAAACAAATTGGCGCGGTGTGGGAGTCAGCATTTTATCGCCAGACTCCTCTAACCAGACCACCGGGCCCGGCTGTTTCATCAAGCCGTACTCAGGATCGTCCACCTCTACAATCAGGCCCGCATCATTGCAGTGCTGGCTATTAACCCACTCTTTGGTTGTTCTGTGGGGTGCCCCGGGAATCTGACTTTCGCCAAAAATAACTCCCCACTCGGAAGAGGTCTTGGTCAACATCACCAGCTTCATTTTTGCCGAGATAGTATCGGCCCATTTTTTTGGTAATGGATAGACGCCCAAGGAGGTTTCAGCCTCCCACTCGCTGAGCGGCAGATGTAAGTCTTGCACCTCTGGCATGCCCTCAGCCAGCAATTCATCATATAGGCCCAATGCCTCGAGGCAACGCCGCGCATGGTTGCGATGAGAGGGACAGACCACATAAAACATACGTCCATCAGCACATTCGTAAGTGCGATAGAAAGGATCCAGATATTCCTGTAACTGCTCGTAACTGAGGTCAAACTCAACACCCGTAGCTCGGCGATGTTCTATCTCCAACTCGCGCATAGTCTTGTAGCGCTCGGGCAGGTCGGCCACCTCATAGGAGTTATAAGAGAGGCCCTCCATCATTGCCGCCACTACGGGCACCTCAATATGGTCGCCATAACCGGAATTCTGCCTGGCCAGTAAAGCCAGCACAACCGAGCTCGCCGCCAGAGTGATGGTATAGGAAGACGCCAGTGGCAACGGTGAAAAACAGGGATTTAGACCCATCAATACGCGATTAAAACCCATATCGGTAAAGGCACCAGCAGTGGCAGCCACCACCGCTTCAGTGGCTTTCCACTGACTGCGCAACACATCATTACTGGCAAAGCCGGGCACGGATAATGTAATCAGCTCAGAGCGGCTAGCGCGCAGCTGGGCGAAATCGATACCCAGTCGCTGCATCACACCGGGACGAAATGACTCGAGCACTACATCTGCCTCATCAATCAACTGCATGGCCTGATCTAGACCCTGAGAACTCTTTAGATCGATAGTCAGACAGCGTTTATTGCGATGCAAAATAGCGTTGGCCTGATGCTTCCACTGGGGACCGGTAGGCGGGTCTATATGGATAACCGTAGCCCCGAGGTCGGCCAGTACCATGGCCACCGCAGGACCGGCAATTTGCTGGCCGAAGTCGATAACCCGAATCCCTGAAAGAGGGAGATAACTGTGATCTTGCATAGCGTTGAATCCGTTTGTAGCATCTGTCTGGAGATGCCGCGATCATAGAAACCAAGTGGCCGCCAAACCAGCAACAAATAATGCCCCTGAGGCCATTATTTTTTTATGGCTATGGGCCGAAAAACCGGGCTACAGGGCCCACCATTAATGGATTTATCGCATGGCATTATTTTGCTAATGGCGGCATAAATAATTCTCTGTCAACGCCCTAATTTTTAGTGGTTGCACTGGGGATATAGATCCATAACAATAAGAATCGTATCGTTATAAGACAAAACTAAAATAATAAAATCACAGGGGAAAAATATCGATGTCTCATCAAACTAGTGGCTTTTTAGCCGGTGCTCATCCCGTTATGGCCATAGGTTCTGCGCTATTAGTACTAGGGTTTGTCATTTTCACCATTGTCGACCCCCAGTACGCCGATTCGGTGTACAACAGCGCTAAAAACTATATTTCCAGCGAACTGGCTTGGTACTACATCGGGCTGATGAATGTCTTTTTGTTGCTTTCCCTGTATCTGGTTTTTAGCCGTTTTGGCAATATTCGACTCGGCGCAGATAATGACCAACCGCAGTTTGGTCTATTCGCCTGGTTTTCCATGCTGTTTGGTGCTGGCATAGGTATTGGGATTCTTTTTTATAGTATTGCCGAGCCCATCGCACATTTTCAGGCCAATCCATTTCTCGATCCGGCCCTGTCTATGACCCCAGAGGCTGCCACCATTGCCATGCGGATCACCGTCATGCACTGGGGCCTTCATGGCTGGGCACTCTATGCGGTGCTGGGGCTATCGCTAGCTTATTTTTCCTATCGCAAAGGTCTGCCGCTGGCTATCCGCTCCAGCCTCTACCCAATTTTTGGCGAACGAATATATGGCCCGATTGGTTTTATTGCCGATTTGCTGGCGGTGATAGGCACGGTATTTGGTATCGCCACATCATTGGGCCTGGGCGCGCAACAGATGAATGCTGGCCTTAACTATCTGCTGGGTATGGACATTGCCATTAGCAATCAAATGATTCTGATCGCCGGCATCTCGATTATCGCCACCATCTCGGTACTGACTGGTGTTAACCGCGGCATTCGCATTCTCAGCGTATTTAATATGCGCCTTACATTATTGATCCTAGCGCTGTTCTTTATCTTTGGACCGACGGGCTACCAGCTCAGGGCTCTATTTAATAACAGCATCGACTACCTCATTAATGGACCCGCCATGGCCCTGTGGGTCAATCCAGATAAGGCGGATCCCTGGCAGGGCTGGTGGACCATTTTTTACTGGGGCTGGTGGATCGCCTGGTCGCCCTTTGTAGCTGTGTTTATCGCCCGTATTTCTCGTGGCCGCACCCTGCGCGAGTTTGTTTTAGGTGTGCTGCTGGCTCCCACTGCTCTGGCCCTTTTATGGATCACCATCTTTGGCAATACCGGTATGTATATCGAGCTATTTGGCGAAGGCGGCGTGGTCGAGGCGGTCAATCAAGACACCACCACAGCACTGTTTAAAACCATTGATCTAATGAATCTAGGCCAGTGGCTAACCCCTCTCATGGCGGGAATCTGCACCATTATGTTGGTCACCTACTTTGTCACTTCCGCCGATTCGGCAACATTGGTGATCTGCACATTAATCTCCATGGGCGACGAAGAACCGGCACCGCGCTTCCGCGTATTCTGGGGGCTCGCCGTGGGTGCTGTGGCCGCAGTATTGCTGTATGCCGGTGGCCTCAAGGCTCTGCAGACCGCCTCAATTGTAGCTGCACTGCCGTTTTCGATTGTTTTAATAATGGCGGCTTTTGGATTGCTTAGGTCTCTGTATACCGACCCTGCAAGCTCTAAATCTGACATAACAATTAAAGAGTAATTCTATGTCTACACAGATAATTCTGCCGCGCATACTGCAAGTTGGCGACGGCGCCAGCAAAGAAGTTGGCAATATTGTAAAGGCGCTGGAATGTCAGCGACCCTTAATTATTACCGACAGAATGATGGTCCAGTTGGGCTATGTTGGCGCAGTCCAAGACAGTCTCAGTGGCGCTGGCATAGACTCGGATGTGTTTCAAGACACGGTACCAGAGCCCACTGTCAGCTCGATTCAGGCCTGCGTTGATCAGGTCCGCAACGGCGACTATGACAGCATTGTTGCGGTTGGCGGCGGCAGTCCAATCGACAGCGCCAAGGCCATTGCCATTTTGGGTAAGTACGGTGGCGTTATGCGCGACTATAAATTCCCCCGAGTGGTAACCGAGCCGGGCCTGCCTATTATTGCCATTCCTACCACGGCCGGCACAGGTTCTGAATGCACCAGAGTGACCATTATTACCGATGAGTCCAATGATGAAAAAATGCTCTGTGTGGGGATTGGTTTTATGCCCACCGCCGCGCTCGTAGATTACAGCCTTACCCTAAGTGTGCCTCCACGCACCACCGCAGATACAGGTATCGACGCCCTTACTCACGCCATGGAAGCCTATGTCAGCAAGAAGGCCAGCCTCTACAGTGACAGCCAGGCCATTGCAGCGATGAAACTTCTAGCACCCAACCTGCGCAGAGTATTTCACGATGGCAGCGATCAGCGAGCACGAGAAGAAATGATGCTCGGGTCAACATTGGCTGGCATCGCCTTTTCCAATGCCTCGGTGGCACTGGTCCATGGTATGTCGCGCCCTATCGGCGCCTTCTACCATGTGCCCCATGGTCTCTCCAATGCCATGCTGCTACCAATGGTCACTGAATACAGCATTCCCGCCGCGGCGGAACGCTATGCCGACTGCGCTCGCGCCATGGGTGTAGCAAATGAGGCTGACAGCACCGATCAGGCCAACAATAAACTGATGGCCGAACTCTATGCCATCAATCAAGAATTACAGGTGCCAACACCAGAACAATTTGGGATTGAGCGTGAGCACTTTTTTAATAACCTCGAGGTAATGGCTGAGCAGGCACTGGCATCCGGATCTCCCGGCAACAATCCAAGGGTTCCCAGCGCAGAGGAGATCATTGAGATCTATAAAAAGCTCTGGTAAACCCATTTATATTTTTGAGGACCAAACAATGACAGTAGTAGGACATTTAATTAACGGCGAGATTATCGCTGCCGATGATCGTACCCAAGACGTATACAATCCGGCCACAGGTGAGGTCAGCAAGCAGGTTGCCCTGGCATCACGGGCCACTGTTGAGCAGGCTATTGCGGCAGCTCAGGCGGCCTACCCCGAATGGCGCGATACTCCGGCCATCAAGCGCGCGCGAGTGATGTTTAAATTTAAACAATTGTTGGAACAAAATGCTGATGAAATCTGCGCTCTGATTGGGGCAGAGCATGGCAAGATCAGCCATGATGCCGCCGGTGAACTGCAGCGCGGCATCGAAAATGTGGAATATGCCTGCTGTGCACCAGAACTATTAAAAGGCGAGCACAGCAAAAATGTCGCCGCCAATATTGATAGCTGGAGTGAGCATCAGCCTCTGGGTGTGGTTGCCGGTATTACCCCCTTCAACTTCCCTGCCATGGTTCCACTGTGGATGTATCCCATGGCGATTGTGTGCGGCAACTGCTTTATTTTAAAACCCTCTGAACGCGATCCCAGCTCGACGCTATTTATTGCCGCCCTGTTAAAAGAGGCCGGCTTACCCGATGGTGTGATGAATGTCGTCAATGGCGATAAAGAAGCGGTTGACGCCCTGCTTGACCATGAGGATATCAAGGCGGTCAGCTTTGTTGGCTCCACGCCTATTGCGGAAACTATCTACAGCACCGCCAATGCCAATGGCAAACGCTGTCAGGCTTTGGGCGGCGCTAAAAACCACGCCATTGTTATGCCCGATGCCGATATGGACAATGCAGTTGCCCAGTTATTGGGTGCAGCCTTTGGTTCATCCGGCGAGCGCTGCATGGCCCTCTCCGTGGCTGTTGCCGTGGGCGATGCGGCTGCAGATGCTCTGGTCAGCAAGATGCAAACTGCCATGCAGGATTTAAAGGTGGGACCCTGCACCAACGCCAGCAATGACTTTGGTCCCGTGATTACCAGACAGCATCAACAAAAGGTGGTGGGCTTTATTGATAGTGCCGAACAGCAGGGTGCCAATGTGGTGGTCGACGGCCGCAATCCCCAGATCGAAGGCCATGAAAATGGCTTTTTTGTCGGCGGCACATTGATCGACAATGTCACCGTCGATATGGATAGCTACGCGGCAGAAATTTTTGGTCCGGTGCTTCAGGTGGTGCGAGTTAATACTATGCAAGAGGCCATGGATATTATTAATAACCATGAATATGGCAATGGCACCTGTATCTTTACCCGCGACGGCGAAGCCGCACGCTATTTCTCTGATCAGATACTGGTGGGCATGGTGGGTATCAATGTTCCCCTGCCTGTGCCTGTTGCCTACCACAGCTTTGGCGGCTGGAAGCGCTCACTGTTTGGTGACCTCCATGCCTACGGCCCAGATGCGGTGCGCTTTTATACCAAGCGCAAAACCATCACCCAGCGCTGGCCCTCGGCCGGTGTGCGGGAAGGCGCCATGTTCTCCATGCCGACTATGAAGTAGCCACAGGATTTACCGATGCCGCAAGCCATTACAGCAGCGCCGCGCGAGAAGGGTTCCTCTATTTCCAGAGTCATGGAAATCATAGAGGCCGTAGCCAAGGCTGAGCGACCAATGTCCCCAGCCGACCTCTCCCACCAGCTTGATATTCCCAAGCCCAGCGTTCATCGCCTACTCAATCAGCTCGAAGCCGACGGCTATATACAGACCTCCATGCGCGGCTTAATTATGCCCGGCAATCGCCTCCATGGCATGGCACTGGGGTTACTCTATAGCAGTAAATTTAAAGCTGTACGCCAGGCCATTCTCACCAGGCTCACCGATGAAATTGGTGAAACCTGCGGTATCGCCATTCCCAATGGCACCGATATGATTTACTACGACAGGGTGCAAACCGATTGGCCTCTGCAGATACATCTGCAAGTGGGAAGCCATACGCCAACTTGGTGTACTGCCAGTGGCAAGCTGTACCTTAGCTCGCTACCAAAGGAGCGGCGCCTGAGCATTATCAATAAACTGCCACTGGGTCAGTACACCAGAAATACCATTACCGATCCCGAGATCCTGGAAGCCGAACTGGTCAAGATAAAAAACACCAAAGTGGGCACCGACAATGAAGAGTTTGCCGACGGTATGGTGGCCTGTGCAGTGCCGGTAATAGACGGCAAAGGTAAACTGCTAGCCTGTCTGTTTACCCATGCGCCAGTCATTCGCAAAGGTCTGCCACAGCTACTAGGCTATCTTAGTATTCTGCGTAGCGCGGCAGACGAACTGGGGCGTCTAATTGACGAGCCCGACAACAGCACCAGTTAGTAAGAGGTATCATTATGAAAAAAAGACTGCCACCCCTAAACTGGCTGCGCTCATTTGAAGCTTCGGCGCGCCACCTGAACTTTACTCAGGCAGCTGCTGAACTACACATGACACAGGCAGCAATCAGCCAGCAGATCAAAGGACTGGAAGCTCAACTTGGCTGTGCGCTGTTCAAGCGACTACCGCGAGGGCTGGAGCTAACCGATGCAGGTCGCGCCTATATTCCCGGGGTGCGTGAATCCATAGAAAAACTTGCTGTGGTCACCGATGAGGTATTTGGTAAAGAGCGCAGCAGAACGCTTACTGTCAGGGTAAATCTGGTGTTCTTTAATCATTGGCTGGCACCCAGATTGGCCAGCTTTCGAGCTCAGCATCCAGATATAGGGCTCCGCTTCACCAGTAATATCTGGGTTGCCGATCCAGATAAGGAAGCCGATGTAGAAGTACGTTATGGCAAAGGATTATGGCCCGGCTTTACCAGCAATCGCTTGACCTGGGATGATCTTATTCCGCTGTGCAGCCCAGTGCTGTTAGATGGAAAAAAACCGCCAGCGAATCCTGATGAACTCTCGGACCATACTCTTTTGCATGTGATTGGTTATGAGGAGGGCTGGGGCTTTTGGCTAAATCAGCTCGGCTATCACGAGGTGGACTCGTCTCAGGGTGTTCACTTTGACTCATTGATGACCGCTATGGAAATGGCTGCACTAGGGCATGGTATCGCCCTTAGTCGCACATCGTTGGCGGCCAATATGCTCGCCAGCGGGCGTTTGATTTCACCCTTTGATGAAACTGTGGTCACGGCGGAGTCGTTCTTTTTAGCCACACCGGTGAACCAGCATGTACACCCCCATGTGGAAGCTTTTCGCTACTGGTTAATCGGTCAGGCTGAGATGGAAATGTCAGGATAGGCCTATATTAAGCTGTTTAGTCGCCTGCTCCAGCTCTAGAGCTTTCGGTGGATTCAACAAGTATTCTATCAACCAGGTCCTCAAGCATTCGCCATAGGGCCTCATCGATTTCGATGCCCTGCTCAATCGAGTCTAGATAACAGGCGGTCATTTCTTTCTCGGTATAGGTTTCAAGCGTTGGACCCATGACTAGCTGAGCAGCAAATTGCTCTTTAATGGCCTCTAAATTTGCGCCCGCAAAAATGGTTAATGACTGAGGTTCCAAGATTTCAGTCATAACAAAGGTCCTGTAATCCGGCAGTTTGGCACCGGCCGCCACAGACACCTTGACGATGTAATCCTCCTGCCGCCAGTAGGCAACAAAGGCAATGTTTCGCTGCGCCGCTTTAACCAGTCGCTGCAAAATAAATGTTCGGTTATAACAATTTTTAAGCTGTAACCCAGAGACGGAACCCTTCATTACCTGAGCAACAAGCAGATCAACGGCCTCGCTGCCGCAGAGTAAAATAGAGCTATCCTCTCCATCCAGCACTGCATTGTGCGCATCTTCTTGGATCAACACAGCATGGTTGGGGGCAGTGGTATTGAGGTAGGCCAGAGCCGCCTGCAGTCGAGCAAAGCCATCAAAACCATGGGTCTCCAACCAGACCACCATATCGGCGGCATCATAGTAGTCGCCGGGCTGAAAACCCAAGCCCTCAAATGCCTTCTTTAATGAAGCCATAAGTTCGTTTTTGGACACTTTCATAATGGCTAGGTAGAGGTCAACACAGGTTTGATAGGAAACTGCCAATCATCGACAAAGGGTTCGCCAAAATCACTGATCAGCGGCGCGCCTTGGAACATGGTGTTGCGCACCCAAAGACGTGAGCGAGGGTCAAATTTACTCACACCAAAAAAGGACAGCTTGCAGCGTAGCAGGTGAATAGGCAGCACATCGCTGTGCACCAAATTTTCACGAATCTCACCGTACTGGCTCTTGGCCATGGTTTGAATGCGGCTGACAATGCCACTATAGGTCGGATTCTTCACAATAAAGTGGGCGACATTCTGTTGCGGATACGCCTGATTGTAGGCACAGAGGAGATCATAGCACTCACGCACCCGACGGCCAATTGCCAGGGGCATCTCTTTTTCCATGCCCATATCTATATTAGTTTGGCCGAGGCGGGGCTCCATTTTCTCTTGGGAGCGATACCAAAATGCCCCCATAGATTCGTACTGACTAAAGTCTATAGCCAGGGCCCAGTCATATTTTTCTTCGACAATCTGCTGTAGCTGGTCAACCGACATTTCTGGCAGTACCTGCATGGACTCTTCGACGTCCATCAGCTCTTCCAAGTCATCCACCAACTCGGGATAGAGCTCAATCAGCAAGGTGTTGATTACTTCTTGGGTTTCTATGCGACAGCTGTGTTCGGCATATTGAATAAGGTCCGCCCATACATAATGGTTACTAGCCAACTCTGTGCCCTGCTCTTGCAGCCACTGATAAATTAGCTGTAACTCTTCGCACACGGAAACATTGGAGTTATTTTGCCGCTCATCTGCAGTAACTATTTCACTCAGGTGTTGGATAACACGCCCCATGGCCGTCTCTAAACGGCCTATGGTAGCCTCGTCGACACCTACTTCACTGGCCGCGACCACACGGGCCAATGCCGTTTCCCGCATCTCTATCCACTGGTTAATCAGCAGAGGATGATTGATCAAAAAAGGCGCCATACCGAGGCCGGTGGAATTACCGATGCCCACATAGCGCTTAATCTCTTTATGGAGAACCGTCGCAGTCTTTGGCGCGCGCTGGGCGGCTAAATAATCTGCCTGCTGCATACTAAAGTGACGCAACATAAAACAGGTAAACATCTCTGCGGCGAAGGGTCGGGCGAAGTCGGGGTGTTTGGTGCGCACTTTTTCCCAGTCCGCCATACCCATTTTGCCACTGCCATAGGCCGCGGTAGTGCGATACAAATAACCCACTTCAGCAATCACATCAATACAGGGTTGGCGGCCAGCGGCAAGCTCATCGACCACATAGTCAAAGGTTCGTGCACTGCGGTTGGCGCGGGATAAAACCAGCACCCTGGCATCAACCCGTCCAGCTTCCTGCTTGGGTACATTGTTGCGTAAAAATTCTAATTGCTCTATATCGACGGTGCCTTCACAGAGGGCCATGGTGAGGTCCCACTCGTCGGCGATAACCCGATCATTGCGGTTTTCTGGATTCAGGTAATGGGAGAACAGCACATAGCTAAAGGTGCCGTATTTGGCCTCGACCTGATAGACCACAGTTCCATAGCCATGCTGGTCGAGATCGAATACCGGGCTGGTAATCTGCCAGTTCTCTGACACCATGCGCCGCACCAGTGTGCGCATAAAACTTAGTCGCGACTGATGGAAACTACCCAGACGCTCCAGCTGCATAACCTGGCTGGCAGGACGCAGCGGCAATACCTGCGTATCGCTCAATGCTTGCTGTGCTGTAGAGTGCTGATTGCGTTGCAAAGCGCTGCCCATTTAAGATGATTTGAGGCCCTGTTCTGCGGCCAATTTTTTCGCTAGTTTAGGCGCATTCCAAAGTGACGGCATTAATATAAGCGACACTGGAACGGCAGTTACGACAATAAATGACTGTAACGCAGATACGCCCCCAGACCCGATTGAGATCAGTATGGCGGCCAAAACACCCATCATAATCCCCCAGAATACGCGCAGTGCTGTGGGCGGGTTATCGGTACCTGTCATGACCATAGACACGGTATAGGTCATAGAGTCACCTGTGGTGGCCACAAAGATAGTGGTCAGCACCAAAAATAGCACTGAGATTAAAAAGCCCCATGGCAACTGCTGAGTAATGGCCAGCAGTGCCGCTGGCATTCCGGACGCTGCATAGGGCTCAGAGATCACTCCGGGGCTGGCCAACTCTAAGGCAATACCAGAGCCGCCTACAATGGTGAACCAAAAATAGGTCACGAGTGGGGCTATCAATGACAGGGTCACAATCAATTGGCGAATGGTGCGACCGCGAGAGATACGCGCAATAAACATGGCCATCAATGGGCCATAACCAATAAACCAGCCCCAGAAAAATACCGTCCAACCATTGACCCAGCCAGTATCGGCCCGATAGCTAGCCATGGGAATAAACTCAGTAATCAGTACCCCGACCGACTGAATAAAACTATCAAAAATAAATGCGGTTGGCCCTGCCAATAAAATAAAGCTCATCAACACCATGGCCAGACCAATATTAAATGAGCTGAGAATCTGAATACCGCGGGTAACACCAGAGACTGCAGAGATAGTGTAAATCAGGATAAGGCCCAAAATAATCGTCAGCTGAGTGCTGTAGCTATCACTGATGCCAAAAAGCTCTGACAGACCAAAACTAACCTGCAGACCCAAAAAGCCAATCGGCCCCACAGTACCTGAAACCACAGCCACCACACAGGCAGCATCAATTAACGCACCCAACCAGCCGTGGAGCACCACCTCACCGAAAACCGGATAGAGTAGGATGCGCGGCTTTAGGGGCAAACCTTTGTCGTAATGCAAATACATGAAAATAATTGCCGTTAAGCTACCGAGAATAGACCAAGACAAAAAGCCCCAGTGCATATAACTCTGGGCCAGCGCCGGATAGACTGCCGCCGGGCTCGCGGACTCGACTACAAACAATGGTGGTGAGTTAATAAAATGCGCCATGGGTTCGGCGGCCGCCCAAAAAACGCCGCCACCAGCCAGCAGCGTACACATAATAATAGCCACCCACTTATAGGTGCTGATATCCGGGGCACTGAGATTACCCAGTCGTGCCCGACCAGAATCTGAGACTGCAACACCCAGGGCAATAATAAAGGTCAGTAGCATTAACACCTGCCAGTAAGCGCCAAACAATTTGGTCGCGCCGCCAAAGGCACTGTTAACAACAGCAGAAAGAAAACTCAAATCAAATAATGCCGTAGCCACAAACATTAGCAGGAAGCCGCCGCTTAAGATAAATACCGGCCAATCGATTGCCGTATTGGCGTTTTCTGCTACCTGATGGCTCATGCTTTGTCCTTACTAATAAATGATTTTTCAAAAAATGACAGCCAGTTCTGGCCCATAATTGCCGCGACATCTGTACCGCTAAAGCCTACCTCTTGGAGGCCCTGCGCCACAGTATGCATGTCCTTTGACCCGGCAAACCAACTTGGTTGACGGGGCCATGAGGGACTGGCTGCGGTGCCCTCGCCATGATCGATACCCATGGTCCAGCGACCGCTGCGCATCCATTCCAGCACCGAATAATCCCAATTTTCGCAGAGATCAGAGCCTATGCCCAGACGCTCCACACCAATCATTTCGGCGGTCTGCATAATCATCTGACAAAACTCTTGCAGGGTGCAGTCAGAGCCATTTTTTAAATGGAACGGGTACATACTAAAGCCCAGCATGCCCTCAGACTCACCGATGGCACGCAGTACAGTATCAGATTTATTGCGCAATGCCCCATGGAAAAATGTCGGATTAGCATGGGTAATCGCGATCGGTCGCTCCGACAGCTCAATGGCTTCAAGGGTGGACTTTTCAGCGCTGTGAGACATATCAATAATCATGCCCACGCGGTTCATCTCTTTGATAACCTGCTTGCCAAATCGGGTAATACCGCCATCTTGCTCCTCGTAACAACCGGTCGCCAGCAGGCTCTGGTTATTGTAACTGAGCTGCATAATACGCACACCCAGCTGATGCAGAATTTGCACCATTTTGACGTCGTCTTCAATCGGCGAGCAATTTTGAAAGCCAAAGATAATACCTACCTTACCCGACCGCTTGGCCTCTAAAATGTCGGCGGCACTGTGCACCGGTATAATCAGATCGCCATGATCGAGAAAGTGACGGTTCCAATGCCCAATATTTTCTAAGGTTTCACGGCTATTTTCCCAGTAGGCAATGGTCACATGAATAGCATGTAACCCGGCGTGCTGAGCCTGTTCAAATAGATCGCGATTCCAATTGACGTACTGCAGGCCATCAATAAGAAGCATATCTCTGTTCATCGTTGCCCCCCGCTAGTAAGGCTTGCTGTAGTTAGTTTTTATAATGGTATAGAACTCGCGGGCGTACTGACCCTGCTCGCGGGCGCCGTAGCTGGAGTTCTTACGACCGCCAAAGGGCACATGATAATCGGTACCTGCTGTGGGCAGATTGACCATCACGCAGCCGGATTTGGAATGACGTTTAAAGTGCCCTGCATACTGAAGCGAGTTGGTAATAATGCCTGAGGTAAGACCAAAGTCTGAGTCATTCGATACATCGAGGGCCTCCTGATAGCTATCAACCTTAATCACACAGGCGATTGGCCCAAACACTTCTTCACGATTAATACGCATCTCATTATTAGTATTAATAAACAATGCTGGTGACATAAAGAAACCCTCGGTATCCAACTGCAAGCGCTCACCACCCACCACTAACTGGGCACCTTCATCCAAGGCAATCTGCATATACTCGAGGTTCTGCTCAAGCTGGCGGGCATCCACCACTGGACCGATCTGAGAGCCCTCGCCCAGAGCGTGGCCCACCACTAGGCCACTGACAGCAGCAGTCATTTTTTCAACAAACTCGTCATGGATTCCAGCCTGAACAATAATTCTTGAAGAGGCGGTACATTTTTGTCCGGTGCCAAAATAGCCACCGGCAATGGCGCAGGAAACCGCCACATCAATATCTGCATCATCCAGCACCACCAGAGCATTCTTACTGCCCATCTCGAGCTGGACACGGGCCATATTGTCGATAGCATTGCGAGCGATATGGCGGCCCACAGCCACAGATCCAGTAAAGGTTACCGCCTGAATATCTGCAGAGGTACAGAGGGTTTCACCCACCTCCCGACCCGATCCCATCACAAGATTAAATACCCCATCGGGCAAACCACTGCGACTGATAATATCGGCCAGTATCCAGGCACTCGCAGGAACTAACTCGGCAGGCTTAAGTACCACAGCGTTGCCATAGGCCAGAGCCGGGGCAACTTTCCATGCCGCCACTGCCATAGGGAAGTTCCAAGGTGTAACAATACCAATAACACCCAGGGCTTCACGATGGACTTCTACATCCACACCAGGACGCACCGACTGGGTGTTTTCACCCATCAGGCGCAGCGCCTCAGCGCCATAGTATTGAAAGAACTGACCGGAGCGGTAGACTTCGCCAACACCCTCAGCGCGGGTTTTACCCTCTTCTCGGGCGAGAATTTCGCCAATTTCACCACTGCGAGCAATAAGCTCGGCGCCGATAAAATCAAGCACCTGCTTGCGCTGCTCGAGGCCACTTTGCGACCAGTCTTCAAAGGCAGTATTGGCTGCCGCAATAGCTGCAAGACAGTCTTCTGAGGACGCCTTGGCATAGTGCCCCACTACATCACTGGTATCTGACGGGTTAATATTTTCTATAACAGCTGAACTGCCCACCCACTGACCATTGATATAGTTCTGGAACATTGTTTGACTCATTGTCACTCCCCTTTAATTTTTGCTGGTTAAAACAGGTTTTAGCGGCCTGTTGTTATCTAATCGCGCCTTCTAGGCTTCTATTTTTAGGCCTAACCAGCTATAAATCTAATCAATAATTTATATACAT
>JAQWUP010000040.1 GCA_029242085.1 Porticoccaceae bacterium | reverse complement strand
CTAAAAGCCACCCAGCTATACCTTCCTGAGCCTAAATGATCGTAGTGCTCAACCTTAATATCTGGGGTCGCCGTTGCTATTGCCTGCCTTGGAAATCTCCCATTTTTGGCCACAATCTTTGCAGACGCCATATTTGCGGAAGTGGTTTTCACTTACGTTTGTCGAATTGCATGATGGGCATACACGCCGCTTAATGTTTCTTACGTCACGGATAAATGTACGTAAGCTACCCATAAACATAATAGCCACTAATATCCAAAAGATGTAATCCACCATTATGCAGTTCCTTTTTTAATTCCAGCATTAACCTTTGTTAATTAATGCATCAACTATAAAGGACAGGCAAAGTTATTCAAGGATGACTAGAAGCTAACAATTGAGCAGCTTTTTTGAAATAGTTTTTTTTGTATATGGGCAGGTACAGTAACAATCCCACGTCACGGCAGCCCCTCCCGCCCCCTTTGGTTAGCCCCCTGCTTTAGGTACAATACAGGTAACACTTGAGTTGACGGATAGAAGAAATTGAGTAAGATGTGGCCATCAGGTGAAAGCAGGGATTGCTAGATAAGCTTCTGATTTATATAGATTTTACATGGCTATTGAGCGAAACGCCCATAGCTCAGCTGGTTAGAGCAGTCGACTCATAATCGATTGGTCGTAGGTTCAAGTCCTACTGGGCCCACCATTTTAAGATCTAAACTCACTCATTGAGAGCGGTTTCAAGTGAGGAGTCTCAGAGCACTTTATTCTAATTTCTCTAAGGCCAAGGGCAATATTCTCTCGACAAACAGACTGTAAGCTAGCTCTGAGGGATGCAACCGATCATAGGCTACCAGTGCTGTATTCTCCAAGCCCTGTCGAGTTATATCTGTAATCCCCACATAAGACAGATCATTCTCTTCGCAGTATTGCTGTGCAAAATTATTATATAAGTCCAATTCAGCACTGATTTTGGCGGGATTAAAAGAACTTCCGAATGAGGTGTAGGCATAGTCGGGAATTGATACGACGATCAGCTTAGTGGCATCACCTCCGGCAAAAGAAATAGCGGAATCAACAAGCGCTACAAATTCTGTTTCGTATAAATTGAAGGGTTTGTCTTGGACTTGGTTGTTCACACCAATAAGCAGTGTTACCAAGTCAAAATCATTTGATGGATTCTCCGCAATAATCGCATCTTTTAGGTCTGTGGTAGTCCAACCAGTCTCAGCAATAATCTGCAATTCAAAAGTATCTCGATCTGAGAATTCAAACTTTAAACTATCTTTTAACTGCTCTGGAAAACTACAGCTAGAGCAGACACTTTGTCCAATCGTATAGCTGTCCCCCAACGCTAGAAGCTTAGCGTTAACTGCTGAAGGACGATCTGTCGATTTAAAAAATGTCCAGATAAGGTCATATAGGTTGACGTTATCGCCAAAGGACAATGTATGCCCTGCGTCCGCAACGAGAAAATAGCGGACCTTTTTATTTTCTATACAGCCGCTAAAGGTATATTCCTCAACAGCATAGTCACCCCACATCAATGTTCTTTTAGATGGGCCCATCGTGCAGTTGAAATTTGATGCCCAATTCTCGGCACTAGCCTGTGCCGACATAAAGTCGGTGTCGGCCACACCGATTCCACCATTCACTGGGACCAGGTCATCGCCTGTGGTATTGAGTTGAAATACCGAGACCGCCTGAGATGGTACCGTATTTCCAATAGCCACGGTTTGTTGGCTAACCAGGGGGGCAATACCTTTAAAAATTGCCATTTCTTTGGCGATTTTATTGACAATTCCGGCGCCATTGGAGACACCTACGCCGTAAATTCGGTTTAAATTAAATAACCCCTCAGAGGGGAGGTTATTTATTATCAGGGAGACAAAATCCAAATCATCGGCATTGGTTTCATTATTTACATTCCAACGCTGCTCGAAACCATCGGGGAAAATTCCTATAAATTCTCCCGCGTCAATTAAGCCAGACAGTTGCGGATTGCTGTTTAACAGATCCTGTCCGTTACCACCCGCACCATGGAAAAAGAACACAACTGGATAGCTGTCCTGTGTAGGATTTTCCGGATAGCTAATAAGGTAGGATCTATCCTCGATCTGCCCATCGACAGTCTGCGTGACGGTCTTTGCTTCGACCCTGGGGATTTCTGCGAGGGGCGCGGTGGGAATCTCATTTTCAGCAATTTCAACTGGACTGTTCGAACCACCACCGCAGGCGCTTAACAGGAAAATACAGAACCAAGGCATTAGTCTCATCTGACTTCCTTCAAAAATCATCTCAGTTATCAACCAATGGGCTAGCGATCTTTTTTCTTTCGAACGATGGTAGTTTCGACAGTATCAGCCTGAAGGAGTTTATCTATCTCTTCCATCGACATATAGTCGAGATCCCAATGATTACAGATATCGTTTCTATAACGGGTATGGTCTTTATCGGTAGAATCTGACTTCCTACGATTAAAGTATTTTAGTAAACGTTCGCTAATCGACATCCACGTTATACTACCATGCCCAGAAAATAGATTGATCGGCGGGTTCAGGCTTGATTAGCTGAAGGGGAAGAAAACCTCAGATTGGGTGTGTGATCAGCATTGCCAATCACATAACTAGTCTAGTTAATTGATTGGGTCTCTGATCGAGCTAGCCTTTGTAAGCTAACGCTGGTGCCCAGCCATTCAACAGAGTAAATAACGATAAAGCTGATACCAGCGGCTGGCAGCATTATGCCTAAAAGCACAATTCCCACAACTAACTTCTTAGAAACGGGCGTTTCAACTCTGGCGGGCACTCTCGGCTTGCCCTGAGGCTTACGCAACCACCAGGCGTACAAGCCAAAAACACTAATGCCCGTGATCGCCAGCGCGGTGAGTGCACCGAGCAACTGATTTAACCAACCGAATAATGCCCCTTCGTGGAGGGACACGCCCTGGGAAACAAACTGCTCGACTGGGTGGTGGTCTTTAAACCTGATATGTTTTATCAGCTGAGCAGAATACTGATCAAAATGTATAGTTTCTCGCTCAGATCGCTGAGCCGGCATAGAACGCACTGTCCAAACACCATTATTTGGTTTTGGCGGCGCTATCTGAACTGGGTGAATCAAGGCCGCAACCTCAGGGCTGTCGCGAATAATATCCAATATACTTAGATCCAAAGCATCCATATCAGCAGCTGCAGTTGAACCATGATGGGCATGGGGGTCGGAATCAATCTCCCACAAATTGGATTCAGAAACCTGTACCGGCTCTGCTTGTGGTTTTTCAGACTTTAGGGTGACAAACCATTCCTGACCGGGACCCTGCCAACCTGCTAAGGCTTTTACCTTATCAAATCCGGAGCCCCATAGTTGAGTCCAGGGAAGCCCAGAGAGCAGCAGCACAATAATGGGAACCGTAAACCAAAATCCCAGCACAGCGTGCAGGCTGCGCCATTGTTTATCTGGTTCCATCTTATTAACTTGGGGAACCACAAGCTTTGCAGGTTGCTGGCGATTACTGGACTTAGATAGCCACAGGTACAGGCCACTGAGGACCAGAATAGCCAACCAGCTGGCCATCAGCTCAACAATATAGGAACCCATATTGCCGAGTAATAGCTCACTGTGAAGTTTTTTGACTCGCTGCATCAGACGCTGGTCGCTATTTTTACTGGCCAGCAGCTGACCAGAAACGCTGTCGATCCAGTGTATAGTCCTCTCACCTTGGGCATTTTGCAGTTCAATCTCTAATGAACGGTCTCCTGGCTTGTCTAAAATAAGACGCTTTAAACTTGCTTCAGGGTTTGCAGCAAGCATACTTTTGACATGATCACTGGGCGATACTCTCGCTGAGCCCTGCTCAATAACTGGCGAAAAAGAGTTGATAGTCGCCTCTTCGTAGTTATCAATCTGCGGCTTAAACAGATGAATAGCCCCAGTTATAGACAGCAGTATCGCGAAGGGGCAGACCACTAACCCGGCGAGGAGATGCCAGCGCCACAGGCGCTGCTTGAGAAGCAGTGATCTGTCAGTCATATTATTTCGCTAGCTGATACTTGGCTTGGACATGGTAGGTCCGTCCCGGCCATGGGTGAAAAACATAGGCTTCTTCATCAAATAAATTGTCGATACCTACGCTTAATCTGAGTGCCTTAGACAACTGCCAATTTAACTTTGTGCCGACAAACAGAAAGCTATCCTGCGCGCCGAATACATTCTCAGCAGTGTCGCTGTTATCTAATTCACCAAAGCTGTCACTGGCATAGCGAATGCTGGCACCCATATCCCACTGCGGCGACAACTTATAACTCAGCATCAGATTACTGCGCCACTCCGGTGATCGTGGAAACTGTCTGCCTTCAAATGTGGGGTTAAACACATTATCGGTAATCTCGGCATCGATATGAGTCAGATTAAAGCGCACATCGAGAGGCGTGGCGAAAACTCCCCGCTGCTCCCAGATAAATTCGGCCCCACTGGTGGTTACTTCACCCACAGGTAAGAAAGTTGATGTGCCATTGGTTGCTCGCTGATTGAAAATCACATCGTCAATCACTTCATAGAAGAGATTGATGCGCAGAGAGCCATCATCAATTGCTTGCAGCACGGAGAGGTTATGAAAAATACCATCTTCGGGCTCTAAACTTGGGTCAGATATGATTGCCGCGCCCGCGCCCTTATTATCATTGACATAGAGTTCCTCGATAACTGGAAAACGCAGTGCCTTTGCCAAGGAGTATCTTACTTCAAAACTATCATTTGACTCCCAGGCCAACGAGAACTTGGGCGAAAAGCCTGTCTCCGAACGCTCTGGGGTCTGAGTAGCGCCAATAAAGCCATCCTGCGCCTGCCAGTCCTCATAACGCAGACCCAGTGATAGATCCCATTGCTCAGACAGTGCATAGCCGTAGTGCACAAAAAGGGCGGCTGTGCTGGCCCTGCCACCGCTATCGGCGCGGCCCGTTGCGGGGTCACCATCAACTTCATCGCTGTCACGCAGGCCGGCGATACTATTGTAATCATCGACAATATAATTAAGTTTGTAGTCATCATAATGTGCGCCAACTGAGAGGCGCTGGCTATCATTGCCCAGCCATGATTCTGTAGCCAACTTAACATCAAATATTTGCCAACCGGTATTGTCGTACTCGGTTATACGCGCCCGGTATCTGGCATTGTCATCTGCAAAAGTCGCTGCCAGTGGATGATTGCCGGAGCGAACCTCAACATCGTCGAGTATTTTGAAATAGCTATAGAAAGCATCACTAACCCAGTCAGTACCGAGCTCAGCACTGATACCAGCGCCGAGTAACAAACTATTGCGCTCCTGGCTGCGCTGCTGCAATCGACTGCGCCCAAAGGCATAGGTGTCGTAAACCTCTCCATTCACATCCACGCGGCGGTCAAAGATCGGATCGCCAGCACTGTCATGCAAAAAATTGTTTTGCTGATCTTCTACCCGGGTTCGCTCTTCATAAGCGACTGAACCACGCAGCTGAACCCCATCGAGATCATAGAATAACTTGGCTTTAAAGAGATCTGTCTTGGAGGATTCAGGACCGGAATCTGCAAAGTAAATCCCGTCCTCCGAGGCTTCATTAATTCCCTGTACAAAGCCGGAAGCCGCAACTGCCCCCGCTGTTCCTGAGCCGCTTTGGGTAAATAGCTGAGTCTGAGGCTGTCCCTCATTATCCATTTTGGTGTAGGAGGCAAATAGACCCAAATTGCCTATCTTATTTTCATAAGCGGCGTAGGTCCTGTATCCACCGAAGGTCTCGTCTGTCCCCTGCTGCTGGTATTCCTGAGCAAAGTATCCTGTCTCAAATGTTACGCGCTCTGAGGATGGCCGTCTGGTATTGACATTGACCACACCGCCCATCGCGTTACCGCTGTACTCTGCCGAAAAGGCGCCATAGATAACCTCAACATTATCGATTTCACCTGGCGACACCAGCGACCAGCGCGGTGCCCCGCGGTATCTTGTCTGCAGATGGTAATGCAGAGGCATACCATCGACAAAGACCATAGAACGGGTAGTTTGAAACATATTAGAGCCGCGCATACCGATAACACTATTGGGATCGCCGATAAAGCGTTTGCGCACTATCAGGCTGGGTTCATGGGCCAGTGCATCCTCAACGGTAGTAATACTGATTGCTTCGAGCTGCTGGGCGGTGATAGAACTTGTAGGGCTGACCAACGAGGTATCTTTAAACACCTGATCAGCAATAACAGTGACTTCTTCGAGAGCAGAGGCGAGTGTAGCGCCGCTAACAGCCAGAAAAACCGGTACAGATTGGAAAAAACGAGCAAACATAGGGCCTGACACTGAGACACCTCCATTGATTAACATAGCTCTATGCTATCAACAGGCGGTGTTTAAAATAATGTGACAAATTGTCGCAGCTGTGGCGCTGTTACTGCCAGAATGGGGATTCTTTGCTCAGGTTATTAGTTATCCTATTTCAAGCAGCTGATTGACATCCAAATTATGCGCCTTGGCGATTTTGAATAGCTGCCAAAGCGAGCTAATCGCGGTAGGGTCCTGTTCCATACGTTGATATTGGCGAACAGATAGCTCGTAATTAGCCATATCTTCCTGCACCAACTGCCGATTTTTTCGCAACAATACAATCTTGTCACGCAGCTTTTGTTGTAATTCTATAAATTCATCATAATAAATTAAATCTGGATTTGGCCGTTGCATAATATTGTTGACTACCCTGTCGAAGTTGTAGCGGGGAGATTGTCATATCCATTTTTTATCCAACACGTCTGGCTTGGCGGTGACCATTCGCTAAGATCAATGCAGATACCCACCTCACAGCATCTGCGGCAGCTGCTAGATAATATATTTCTACTAAATATGATTTTAGAAAATAGTATATTTTTTATTCAACATCAACTGAAAAGCGGGAATTAATGTTAAGCATCGTTATCCTGCCTCTAACAACATTCTGGCCATTTGTTTAATTGATCTAGATCAATTGAATTTTAAGATCATGCGACTATTATCTTCAAATCACAGAGGATAGTAGCCAGACATTAGAAGTATATTGAAAGTATTTTTGACAGGAATTTTTTGATCAATCTACGTCAAGTAATTCGTTAATATCTAAGTTGTGAGCCTTGGCAATTTTAAATAACTGCCAGAGCGAAGAAATGGCTGCCGGATCCTTTTCCATGCGCTGGTACTTACGTACAGACAATTCGTAGCAAGCCATATCTTCCTGAACAAGGTGTCGATTTTTTACGCAGCGGAATAATTTTATCACGCAATTTTTTTTGCATTTTGATAAATTCTTAGTAGTAAATAGAGTCTGAATTTGGTCGCTGCATAAGCCATATACAATTTGCATCTTGACGCGACGCGACGAGCTTGGCATATTGGATTTTTTAAATGAACGCCTAGCTTGGCGTGTAAATAACTTTCCACCAAGGAGCATATTAAGGTGACGATTAAAAAATTTATTTTAAGACGCTATTTGACGAAAACCATCCTGTTAGCATCCATTTTGTTAGGCGGATTATCCAGCTGCGCTAGCACCTCAAGTAATGACGAACCCAACTACAGAGTCGATCGCTACAGCTTGGTCCGCAGCGCCCAATATACTCAGCGCGAATTACTGGCCTTGCAATTGAGCAATCCAGCTGCAGCAAACGAACGGCGTTATCAGCTATTAGTGGGAAGTTATTGCGACCTTATTGCTCGAGAAGCTATTTATAGTGCCGACCAACCCAATGCCTGTTCATACTTCGAGCATAATAGCACCCAGCGCCCTGCTACCGGCCAATGTGTCGCCACCTTCCATCGCTGTATTAAAACCTGTGATCTGCGCAGCCGTGACTGCGGCACCTGTGAAGCCGCTGCAACAGCCTGCCTCAATTCAGGCCAGTCTGGAGCACGCTCTTTAAGCAAAGCGCCATAAAAAGAGGGCTAAGAATTTAGAAACACCGAACCATAACCTGTGGTACTTTGGTTCTGGGGCGGCTGCAACTATAGCTGCAGTCGCCTTAGGACCATTTTTTAATCTTAGCCCTGCTCTATGCGACAGCCAAACTCCTCACCTGCATCCAATAACCACAAAGCAATATAGTCTGCAAAACTGCGTCTTATCACCAGATTATAAGAACCATCGGATCTATTACTTATCAGTGCTGAGGCTTTGGCAAAGGTGGTTTGAGCCGCACAACCAGAGATTGGGGTGGCGAGATCCCAGGCTTCAAAATCATACACAGTGGATTTTTTAAGCACAGTTGCAACACCGGCCCCACGCAAATTAATAGAGGTCTGCCCACCACTGACATCAACAATGGCTATATGGCCTTTCAGTGCTTTGCGCAGCGCTATCTCTATTTTTTGCGCCTGGCCACCGACCTCTATAATCAACCACTCGCTGGGGCCGAGCCAATAAATGCTGGTATTGCCCTGTTGATGATAGGTGCCTGGGGCGAGTGGCAATACAACACCTAATGTTTTGGCGATGGCCGCACAAAATAAGGTGTCGCTACCGTCCCCACGTAAGATTAGCTGTGCACTCAAAGGAGCCTCTTTTACCACCAGACCACATTCTGCTTCAGCATTAAATAATTCATCAGCAGCGGCGCTTTTATTAAACGATGTCTGAAAATAGAACAGCGGTGATTCCAGTTTAATGCCATTAAACATGCTGACGTTCTCCTTTTGGATCATAAAAAACGGAACTAACAATTTCTGCAGCGATGCTGCGCCCATCAGCCAATGGGCAGTAAACCACCTGGCCCAGCCTGTCGTGACCACCTTTAACCACAGCAAGCGCTATGGAATGTCCTAAACTAGCACTGAAATAGCTCGAGGTAACATGACCCTGCATCGCCATAGGTATTTTCTGCTCAGCATCAAAAACAACCTGAGCGCCCTCTGGTAAAACCTCCTTAGCATTCAGGGTTTTTAGACCTACCAGCTGCTTGCGATTTGCGCGCACGGTATCGCTGCGCTGCAAAGACCGCTTGCCGATAAAACTGAACGCTTTGTTTTTACCCACCACCCAGTCCATATTCATATCAGCCGGTGTCATTGAGCCATCTGTGTCTTGTCCAACAATAATAAAGCCCTTCTCAGCACGCAGAACATGCATGGTTTCAGTGCCATAAGGGGTGATATTAAATTCCTCCCCTGCGGCAATAAGGGTCTCCCAAATATGGCGGCCATAATGTGCCGGCACATTAACTTCGTAGGACAGCTCACCGGTAAAGCTAATACGGAAAACTCTGGCCTTAACGCCAGCCACTGTGCCATCGCGCCAGTCCATAAAGGCGAATGCCTCATTGGACAGATCAATATCAGTACATACCTTGGCCATTACGCGTCGAGCATTGGGGCCGCTAACCGTCGCTGTGGTCCAGTGATCCGTTACCGATGTGAAATACACCTGCAACTCTGGCCATTCGGTTTGCTGCCAGAGTTCCAGCCAGGCGAGCACGTCTGCAGCACCACCAGTAGTGGTAAACATAAGGTAATGATTGTCACCCAAACAGGCACAGACACCATCGTCGAAGATCATTCCATCCTCTTTTAGCATCACCCCATAGCGACACTTTCCCGGCGCCAGCTTTAAATATGAATTGGTATATATGCGGGTGATAAACTCCGCGACGTCTGGCCCCTGAATATCAATTTTGCCCAGAGTACTGGCATCTAAAATGCCCAGGCTATTGCGCACAGCGAGACCTTCACGATCAACCGCCTGTTGCATGGTTTCGCCTTGCTGGGGAAAGTACCAGGGCCGCTTCCACTGACCGACATCCTCAAACTTAGCGCCCTGCTCTACATGCCAGCGATGCACCGCCGTATAACGCTCAGGATCAAATAGTTGGTTTACATCCCGTCCAGCAATGGCACCGAAGGTAGTTGGGGTATAAGCGGGGCGAAAGATCGTGGTGCCGGTCTCAGCAATAGTTTGATCCAGTGCATTGGCCAAAATCGCCATGCCATTAATATTGCCCAGCTTGCCCTGATCGGTACCAAAACCCAATGCGGTATAACGCTTGATATGCTCGACAGATTCAAAGCCCTCGCGCACGGCCAACTCAATACCACTGGCACTAACATCCAGCTGAAAATCAACAAATTGACTGGGCGCGCGACTGGTCGGCTTGGTGTGTGGCACCAGAAACAATGCCTGCTGCGGTTCCTCTATGTACTCTTCTACAGCAATCTGCGGAAACTGTGGGCTACCATCGCCATAACCACTCAGTAAGGCGGCATCGGCTCCTGCACTGGCGCCCTCAGACAGGCAACCCTGCAAGTCAAAGGTTCCTCGACAGGCGCCAGCCGAGCGCTCCTGCTGCTTCGAATTACCGGGCCTAAAAGCAACAATATTTTCATCCCATTGTGGCTTGGCACCGGTGTGAGAACTGAGGTGAACGGCCGGACTCCAACCACCGGAACAGGCAATCAGATCACAGTCCAAACGTCGAACTGCACCAGTGACCTGAGTACCGGCTTCATTAATCGGCGCAACCAGTGCGCGCTTCACGCGCTTACCGCCCTGAGCCTCGATAAGCCCATGACCAGCGATTACCTCTATACCCATCGCTGCTACCGCCGCCACAATTTCGCCGCAAGGATTACGGCGAGAATCAATGACGGCAACCACTTCACGACCGGTCCCCTGCCAGTCCAAGGCGGTCTGATAGGCATTGTCATTAGTGGTAAACAGAACTAGCTTATTACCGGGAGCAACCCCATAGCGATTGACATAGGTAGACACCGAAGAGGCCAGCATCACACCTGGAATATCGTTGTGGGCAAATACCAAGGGGCGTTCGAAGGCACCGGTTGCAAGCACCACCTGCGCCGCTCGCACTCGGTGTAAACGCTGCCGCGTACCGCAGGTCGACACTGCTCCGAGATGATCTGTGCGACGTTCTAAAATAGTTAAAAAGTTATGATCATAATAGCCAAATACGGTGCTGCGCGGCAGCATCTGAACATTGCTGTAGGCCATAAGTTCTGCCACCAGACTGGCAACCCAGAGCGGCGCAGCAATGCCGTCTACCTGTTGTTTGGACGCCAGTAAGCTGCCGCCAAACTGTGACTGTTCATCGGCAATAATTACCCTTGCCCCTGTGCGAGCAGCTTCACGAGCGGCAACCAAACCTGCTGGCCCTGCTCCAGCCACCAACACGTCGCAGTGCTGGTTGAGTTTGTCATAACTATCTGGATCTGCCTCGACTGGGGTTGCACCCAAACCTGCGGCCTTGCGAATAAAATGTTCGTAGGTCATCCACAATTTTTTCGGGTACATAAATGTTTTGTAATAAAAGCCGGGGGGCATCAGGCGACCAAAGGCGCCAATTAGACCCATCAGATCAAAATTTACACTGGGCCAACCATTGACGCTGGAGGCTTGCAGACCCTGATACAGCTCTATCTGAGTGGCTTTAAGATTGGGAACTGTTCCAGCGCCTGAGCCCAGCTGGACAATTGCATTGGGCTCTTCAGCGCCGTGCCCAAATATGCCGCGCGGACGAGCATACTTAAAACTGCGGCCCACAACATCGACGCCGTTGGCCAATAGCGCAGATGCCAATGTGTCACCGGCAATGCCCTGATAGGCTTTGCCATTAAAAGTAAAATCAATGGCTGCGCCAGTATGAGACGCGACTCTATTCTGGCTCATGAGTTGGCCCCAGTTATCGTTGGCTGAGTACCGGTCTTATAGGTTTCCAAAATCTCATAGGTAACTGTGTCGCGCGTGGCATTAAAATAGCGCCTGCAACCCACTGCGTGATACCACATCTCATGATGAATGCCGCGCGCATTGGTGCGGAAAAACAAATAGTCGCCCCAATCTTTATCGCTCAGCGCATCGGGTGCCAGCGGCCGCATAATATGGGCTTCACCGCCATAGCTAAACTCTTCCTCTTCGCGGTATTCCTGACAGTGCGGACAGTAAATTAGTAACATAATTGCTCTCGACTCTAGTGGGCTACGCCAGCGGCACCATGTTCATCGATCAGTGCGCCAGTATCAAAGCGCTCAACCGTAAAAGCGGCCGCCAATGGATGCGGGTGATCGTTGGCAACGGTATCGGCAAACACGTAGCCAGAACCCGGTGTGGCTTTGAAGCCCCCTGTTCCCCAGCCGCAGTTAAAGTACAGTCCCTGCACCGAGGTCTTGCTGATAATTGGACAGGCGTCTGGACAGGTATCTACCACTCCGCCCCATTGGCGATTCATGCGCACGCGGCTAAAGGCTGGAAATAATTCACAAATTGCCTGAATGGTATGTTCTACAACATTGAAAGAACCGCGCTGACCATAGCCGTTGTAACTGTCGACACCGGCACCAATGACCAAGTCACCTTTGTCTGACTGACTGATATAGCCATGCACCGCATTCGACATAACGACGGTATCTAAACAGGGTTTAACTGGCTCGGATACCAGCGCTTGCAACGGGCGCGACTCAACCGGCAATCGCAGTCCGGCCATTGCCGCGAGTACCCCCGAATTACCTGCGGTAACACAGGCCACTTTACGCGCCCCAATAAAACCATTGCTGGTCTCCACGCCGACAACGGCACCGTCTTTGCGGCGAATGCCTGTGACCTCGGTCTGCTGAATTAAATCGACTCCAAGTGCATCGGCGCCCCGCGCATAGCCCCAGGCGACCGCATCATGACGTGCTGTACCTCCACGGGGCTGCCATGAAGCACCAAGAATCGGATAGCGACTATTACGAGAAATATTAATTAATGGCGCGATCTCTGCGATCCGCTGAGGCGTCACGACTTCGCCATCAATACCATTGAGACGGTTGGCATTGACCCGCCGTTCGATATCGCGCATATCTTGCAAGTTGTGGCCTAGATTAAGTACCCCACGCTGGCTGAACATCACATTGTAATTGAGCTCTTGACTGAGGCCCTCCCACAGTTTGAGCGACAGATCATAGAGCTGCGCCGCTTCATCCCAGAGGTAATTAGAGCGAATAATGGTTGTGTTACGGGCGGTATTTCCGCCACCCAAATAGCCTTTCTCAATCACCGCAATATTGGTGATTCCATGAATTTTGGCCAGATAATAAGCTGTTGCTAATCCGTGACCACCACCGCCAACAACAATCACATTATAGTCTTGTTTGGGCGTTGGACTGCGCCACACTTTCTGCCAGTTTTCATGGTAGCTCAAGGCATTTTTTAGCAGGCTGAAAGCGGAATATTTTTTCATTGTCGTCACTCTACGCATTAGCGATATACAGCCTCCATTGGAGCAATTTGACTCCACCCACAGATAGAATAAAACCGACAAACTCAGCGTCAAAAAGCGACAAATGCTCGAAAATCAACCAAAATGGCAGTTAAATACAAGCTATTAGGCATATTTGTTGTATATAAATGCCGCCGAACCTACACTGCAAGACATAAAAATAACCCTGCTCTGCGGCCGCCGACATGCCTAAAAAAACTAGCCATGCCAAAGTCTCACCCAATTTGTCGGTGGGTTTTGTGCTTATGCCAAGCTTTACCTTACTGCCGTTCTCGGCCTTTGTTGACGCTCTGCGCCTAGCTGCAGATGAAGGGGATCAAAGCCAGCAAATAAACTGTCAATGGACGGTAATGGGCCCTAACCTCGCGCCAATTTCATCCAGTTCTGGGGTGCAGGTTAAACCCTGGGAAACCTACAGGGATCCCAGAGAATTCAACTATATTGTGGTGGTCGGCGGGCTGCTTGCAGAAACATTGCAGGGCAGTCAGCATATAATTAGTTACTTGCAGCGGGCAGATCGGGCCCATGTGCCTATTGTTGGTTTATGCACAGGTTCATTCGCGATGATTCGCGCCGGTCTTATGCACCAGCGGCGCTGCTGTGTAAGCTGGTTTCACTATCGAGATCTGACTGACCGCTACAGCGATGTTATCCCGGTGGCAGAACAGCTATTTGTCGATGATGGCGACCGAATCACCTGCGCTGGTGGTGCTGTGGCTGCAGATCTCGCGGCCTATATTATTGAACGCCATCTGGGCCAGAGCTGGGCGCGCAAGAGTCTGCGAATGCTGGTGATGGACAGCCCGCGACCGGCCAATGCACCCCAGCCTCAACCTGCATCAGATTATCAAGTCAAAAATAAATGGGTTGTGCGAGCGCTGTTATTACTCGAACAAAACCTGAGTCGGCCACTGTCTACTGATGAAATTGCTGAGCGTCTGAGTATTTCCAAACGCCAACTTGAGCGCTTATTTATAAGTGAAACAGGCGATAGCCTGCAAAAGTTCTATCGCAAAATTCGATTAAATTATGGACTCTGGTTACTTCAGAATACTGAGCGTTTGATCACTGATATTGCACAGGAAACCGGGTTCGCTGACACTGCACATTTCTCGCGCGCATTTCGTGCCGCCTTTGACAAAAAACCCACAGAATATCGCGCCTGATTGACCGGTAACTAGAAATTTTTAGCGGTGCACACGACGCTCATTACTGGGCGGCTTACCATACAGATCGCTATAGCACTTGCTGAAATGTGGCGCTGTCGAGAAGCCGCAACTAATCGCCACATCAATCACTGGAATAGACGTCTGCAATAGGAGCAGACGCGCTCTAGATAGACGCAGTTCCAGATAATACCTCGACGGCGCGCAGTGTAAATAACGATTAAACAGGCGTTCTAACTGACGACGCGAAATACCGACATAACTGGCCACCTCGTCTAGCGTCAATGGTTCTTCAATATTGCTTTCCATCAATGTCACCGCATCCACCAGACGCGGCTGACTGGCACCAATAAGGTATTGGAGTGGCGCTCGCTGAGCGTCTTTCTCAGTGCGCACGCGATCACAGGTAAACTGCTCAGAGATCTGCTGAACTAACTGATGACCATGAATACTGGCAATAAGATTGAGCATCAGATCAATCGAGCTAATGCCACCCGAGCAGGTGTAACGATCGCGATCAATAGCAAAAAGGCTAGACGACAATTGCAGCTTAGGAAATTCTTCGCGCATGCTGGCGAGATTTTCCCAGTGAATAGTACAGCGATAACCATCCAATAAACCGGCGCTAGCAAGCACGTAGCTGCCAGTGCACAGACCGCCGAGTGGAACTTTATTTTTGGCAAAACTGCGCAGACCATCAAGCAGCAACTTACTACAATAATCTTTAATGTTATAACCACCGCAGACCAGTAATATCTTTGCATCACCGGCCTGTTGCAGACCGCCATCGAGCTTTACTTCAAGACCCGCACTCGACACCACAGGTTCCCCGTCAAGGCTATAAGTTGACCAGCGATAGAGCTCACGGCCACTAAGGCGGTTAGCCATACGCAACATGCCCACAGCATTAGAGAATGTGCTCAGGGTATATTCGGGCATTAATAAAAACCCTACATCAAGGGTTGCTAAGGGCTCAACAGAATCTACAGCGATATCATCGGACATTTTCAAACGCCTTCTTTTATTCAGCACTCTTGCTGCGTACCATTTTCAATGAGTATAGATCAACAATCTAATTTTTTAGAAGGATTTTTTTACTCTAGCTCTATGGGGTTAGCGCCGCCGACGCTTTCTGCCGCTGCTGTTATCTGTTATCTCTTTTAATTTCGGCCTGCTGACAAGAGAAAATAAATTTGGAAAAGGATCTTTTTTATTGGGAAAAGCCATAGCATCAACAAAATAATCCTGAAATTTTGGCTCTATAGCAGTTTCAATTTTCTCAATATTTTTAACCAGTGTTGCAATGGTATCTCGAGACTGACTATTTAACAGCGCAATGCGCGCACCGGTGCCAGCGGCATTGCCCGCAGATGAAACCTGGTCCAGCACACAGTCGGGAATCAAACCTAAGACCATCGCATGCTGCACATTGATATGACTACCAAAGGCACCAGCCAAACGAATGCGCTCAATTTTTTGCGTGCCTAAATGATCCATCAGCAATTTCACTCCGGCATAGAGCGCGGCTTTGGCTAACTGAATTTGCCGAATATCATTTTGCGTAACCACAATCTGCACTTCGTCATTGACAGACTGGTGCAACAGATAGGACCAGGTGCGATCATTGCGAATTATTCTGTGGCTTTGATTCGCAAGATCGCCATCGACAATACCATCTACTGTGACTATGCCCGCCAGATACATCTCGGCTACCACTTCAATAATGCCGGAACCACAGATGCCTGTGACACCATGGCCCTCAATCGCCAGATCGAAACCCTCTTCATCGGACCATAGGTCGGAGCCAATCACTTTAAAGCGTGGCTCCAATGTGTCGGGACAGATGCGCACCCGCTCAATTGCCCCGGTTGCCGCGCGCTGACCACAACTAATTTGAGCCCCCTCAAAAGCCGGGCCAGTAGGGCTGGAGCAAGCCAGTAAACGCTCGCGATTGCCCAGTACAATTTCTGCATTGGTGCCCACATCCACCAGCAAGGTCATCTGATCTTGATGCTGGGGCTCCTCCGAGAGAATCATGCCCGCAGTATCTGCACCCACATGACCGGCGATACAGGGCAAAACATAGAGTCGGCCACCCGGATTTATTTTTAAATCTAACTCTGCGGCTGGCACTTCCACCGCTGCATCTGTAGTCAATGCAAAGGGAGCAGCGCCTAATTCTACCGGGCTGATACCCAGCAAAATATGGTGCATGATCGGATTGGCCACCATCGACACTTCAAGAATATCTTCGATACTGGCCTCTATGGCCGCACTGACCTCCGCAAAAAGACTATTTAACGCCTCACGGATCACCAATGTCATCTCTTCGGCCCCCTGAGGATGCATCATCAGGTAGGAGACGCGACTCATTAAATCTTCGCCAAAGCGAATTTGAGGGTTCATCAGGCTGGCGCTCGACAGCACCTCGCCCGTCGCGAGATTGCACAGGTGGGCAGCAACTGTGGTTGAGCCCACATCCACTGCGACACCATAGGCCTTATCTCTAAAGCCTGGCCACAGGGCAATAATCTGTTGGTTTTTGTGTACGGCTACGGTAACACCGCGCTTACCCTCAGCCAAAATCGGCTGCAGCATTTTTAATAATTTATGATCACAGCCTAGATTGGCAAGTTGCCATTCCCGCTCCAGTGCATCGATTAATCGCTGCAGGTCCCCTTTGGGCACATGCATATCCGCGTCTTCTACCTGCACATAAAAAAGTCTGGTGGCTGGGTCTAGATTAATATCCCGATACTCGGCGTCTTTGCGCACAATCTGGCGATGCACCTGACTCTCTGGTGGTACATCGATAACGACATCATCGAGCAATAGGGTATGACAGCTTAGACGGCGGCCATTGGCTAAAGGTATTTTGCGTTCACCATATTTAATTTCGGTGGCACACAGCGCAGACAGGTGACTGCTATCGGAGTCGATCTGATGTTTAGTAAAAGACCCCTCCGCACAAATAATCTGACATCGACCGCAGAGACCGCGACCACCGCAGACCGAGTCGATATCCACGCCCAACACTCGCGCTGCATGCAGCAGCGGTGTATTGACCGGAAAGCTGCCGCGCCGACCGGAGGGGGTAAAGACTACTTTGACCATATCTTGCAAAATACGCCTAGCCTCTTCGTCTGCGGCCGCCTCGCGCCCGACCCTCGCCTTCTGGGCTGGGCTCACGGTAAGCTTTTATCCAGTTACTGCAATTGGGATCATGGCCCATCATCACATCGCCACCGCGCACTGCCGCCATAACTTCTGGATGCAGTGGACTGGTAATGGCTGAGGTCATACCTGCACCCATGGCCATGGTTAAAAATGCACTGTTAATACCATTGCGATTGGGCAGGCCAAAGCTCACATTGGAGGCGCCACAGGTGGTATTAACTTTTAATTCCTCACGCAGACGACGCACTATATGCATCACCTGTAGGCCTGCAGTATTAATCGCGCCTATGGGCATAACCAGGGGATCCACGATCACATCACTGTAGTGAATACCATGGTCGGCAGCGCGCTCAACAATCTTTTTTGCCACAGCAAAGCGTTCATCCGGGTCTTCAGAAATACCGCTTTCATCATTCGAGATTGCCACCACTGCGGCACCGTATCTGGCCACCAGTGGCAGTACTCGCTCCAGCACCTCATCTTCGCCAGTCACCGAGTTCACCAATGCCTTGCCCTGATAGACAGACAGCCCTGCTTCAAGAGCCTCAATAATTGAAGAGTCAATACTGATGGGAGCGTCCGTAATCGACTGCACCAACTGAATCGCTTCGGCGAGAATGCGCGGCTCATCCGCCAGCGGAATGCCGGCATTGACATCCAGCATCTGAGCACCAGCTGCAACCTGCGCCAATGCATCAGCTTCGACGCGGCTGTAGTCTCCCGCCTTCATTTCTTCGGCCAAAATTTTACGTCCGGTGGGATTTATACGCTCGCCAATAATCACAAAAGGCTGATCAAAACCAATTTTGACTTCTCTGATGGCGGAACTAATTGTGGTGATGGTCATGCAGCTCTCCAGATGTTAACGATTCGGGTGCCAGGGGACTCTATCTCCCAGCACCTCAGTTTTTTCTACTATTTCGCCGATCCGCTCTTCCTGACGGTAGGCCATGATATGCACACCGCTCGCACCTTTTATTTCGCGAATCTCATTGATCATATCAATACAGATATTGACGCCTTCCTGCCTCTGATCGCGCGCGCCCGCCAGACGATTGATAATGGCATCGGGGATATGCACACCTGCTACATTATTGCGAATCCACTCGGCGGATTTAGCGGAGGCCAAGGGACCGACACCGGGTAAAATAAAGACTTTCTTATCCAGGCCCAAGTCCCTCACCTTAGCCATATAGTCTTTAAGCATTTCAATATCGAAGCAGTATTGTGTCTGCACAAATTGCGCGCCGGCAGCGACTTTTTTCGCCAACCTGAGAGGCCGGTAGTCAAAAGGTGGCGCAAATGGGTTGGCCGCAGCGCCCAAAAACACCCTAGGTGGCGAAGTAATCTTACGGCCACTGAGAAACTGACCCTCATCGCGCATTCCGCGCAACATTTGTAGACTAGTCATGCAGTCCATATCAAAAACCGGCTTGGCTTCAGGGTGGTCGCCGGACTGCACGCCATCACCGGTTAAACACAGAATATTGGATACCCCCATGGCCGATGCACCCAGCACATCTCCCTGAATGGCAATACGATTTCTGTCACGACAGGAAATCTGCATAATCATCGAGTAGCCGCGACGACTGAGTAGCGCGCACATGCCGACGCTGGACATATGGCAGTTGGCTCCTGATCCATCGGTAGCATTAATCGCGTCCACATGGGCATCAAACAGCGCCGCGCGCGCATAGACCTCTGCGGGATCCGCTGAATCTGGTGGCGCTATTTCCGCTGTCACCGCAAAATGGCCAGCGCGCAGCACACGCTCTAGGCGACCCGGGGAATCATGGCCCGGCAGTATTGGCAGATTTTCTCCAACCTGGGGTTCATCATCAAATATCATTTGTCGCCCCCCTCTTTTTGCGCACCGCGCGCAACCAGGCGCTGGTACCTTTAAGGCGCACATCGACTGGCGCCTGAATCACCTGAATTGTAGATTCAGGATTACCAATCGCTTTACTGCCCTCCCAGGAGGTGACCCAGACACAGACCATATCCGCGTCTACCTCACAGTTACCGTTAGCCCGAACTCCGCCGCAGGGCCCATTGCGCAATGCCTTGGGGCAGTTCATCGGACAGGCCATTCCGGTTTCACCCAGAGTGCACTGGCCACAGGATTTGGAATCAAATAGAAAACCCTTTACGACTTTTTCTACCGCTGCAAAGCCCGAATCCAAGCGCTGATAACCCAGCCGCTGCAGCAGAGGGTGCATGCAGTTGAGGCAGGTTTCCAAGCCTCTATAGACCCGTTGCAACCAGCGCGCATTGCTGACTGACCAATAGCGAATAACTTTCATGCGGACTCGCCAGCAATGCCTTTGCTGGCAATCAGTGCCGCAATATCTGCATTGGAATAGTTGGCTTCAATGGCATCGGCAAACTGTTGAGCAAGATCTTGAGGGCTATACTCTATATCTGTCGCGGTGGCTGCATCGCCGTCAATTGAAGTCGTGACTCGTCTCCAGTCCTCCAGATATTCATCACTGCCCCCCTTGCCCGCACGCATAGCTGCGCGATCAATGGCTGCCTGAAAACGGTGACTGAGCATTGCTTTACCGCGAACACGCCCACGTTTAACCAATACCTGTGCAGGGATATCACGCCAAAATACTTCAATCTTTTGCATAGGGTCACTCACTTATCTAAATTTTAAAACCTGCTCTTGCAGACCCGTCTCCAGGTCGCCATAGCCACTGTGCTCATGGCGAAATGCCAAGTTCAAAAATGCCGCTGCCGCTTTGGCCTTAGTCACTAATTCCTGATCCCGTCGCTGTGATAAATAGACCACAAGCCTATAGTTGACGAAATATTGATCGCGCAACTGTGGGTATTTATCGAGCTTTAAACCTTTAATCATCAAGCGATCAAAGTGCTCAACCAAAAAATCTGTCAAGTAAAAGGTACCCAGCTCGCGCTCGGCCAGATCATAAAATCGCCCTTCACCAGCGTAAAATGAGTAGCAGTGCGCGCCGGGCAATCGATCAATTTGTCTGCGCCCGGCCTCAATCTCTTGCGCAATAATTCGATCAATCTCACCGCCAGTACCGCAGTCACCGTAGCCGATAAAAATATGTTGATACTGACCGCGATTTTTCTCTAGCGCAGCACGCAACTTTTGTGGAATCAGTTTTGGTTTGTTGTGTAACTCGGCATCCAAACATTGCAGATCAATCTGACGCCAACCATTAATTTTTTGTAGCCAGATAATCTCGTGGGCCAATGCACCGCAGGCAATCACTAATAGTTTTGCCTGAGTCGAAGCACCCACCATCAGGCAGACTCTAGAACTCTGCGCTCAGTTACCAGACGAATAGCCGTGGTCGCTGCATCTGCAGCATCTCGGCAGTAGGCGTCGGCACCCACTGCATCGCCAAATTCCTGATTGAGTGGCGCACCACCCACCATCACAATATATTTTTCCCGTAGCCCCTGATCTTTCAGCGCATCGATTACCACTTTCATATAGGGCATGGTGGTGGTCAGCAGTGCCGACATGCCGAGAATATCCGGCTTGTGACGCTCCAGAGTCGCAATATAGTCTTCAACTGAATTATTGATACCCATGTCATGAACTTCAAAGCCTGCGCCTTCCATCATCATGGCCACTAGGTTTTTACCGATATCATGGATATCGCCTTTCACTGTGCCAATCACCATGGTGCCAACAGGCTTGGCACCTGTCTCAGCTAACAGTGGTTTTAAAATTGTCATGCCGCCTTTCATTGCATTGGCCGATAGCAGGACTTCCGGTACAAACAAAATACCGTCACGAAAGTCGATACCGACAATAGTCATACCGTCAACCAGTGCTGTAGAAAGTACCTTCTCCGCAGACCAGCCGCGACTGAGAAGAATCTCTGTGCCCTCTTCGATCTCTTCTTTTAAACCGTCATACAGATCGTCATGCATCTGCAATACCAGTTCCTCATCGGATAATTCGGCTAGTACAATATCGTCTTCATCAGACATGGGATGTGATCCTCAAGTAGGTATAACTTAATAATCTCGATCTTCAAACGCGGCTTTGCGGCGCAGCATAAAGTCCAGTAGTGCCTCATCAACCGCCGTATCAAGTGCCGGTGCCTGGTACTCATTGAGCATCTTCTTCCACAGCCCATTAGCGCGCTGAGCTGTATCTAGCGAACCGTCTACCTGCCACTGCTCATAACTATTGTTATCAGCGACGGTTGAGCGGTAAAAGGCTGTTTCAAAGTTTTTTAAGGTGTGGGCAGAACCCAGATAATGTTTACCCGGACCCACTTCTCGGACCGCATCCAGCGCCTGCCCGTTCTCGGACATATCCATACCAGACAGCAGCACTTCAATCATGCTGGCCTGGTCGCAATCCATAATAAATTTTTCGTAACCCATCGCCAGACCGCCCTCCAACCAACCGGCGGTGTGAAGCATAAAATTAACCCCGGCCAGTGCGCTGGTTTGCAATGTATTGGCAGCTTCATAGGCTGCCTGAGCATCGGGCAATTTCGAACCAGTCAACCCGCCACCACTTCGAAAAGGCACGCCTAAACGGCGAGCCAATGCCGCGGCGGCATAGATAACCTGGCTGGGTTCTGGGGTGCCAAAGGTCGGCGCCCCAGTGGCCATGGAAACCGCTGCGGCAAAGGTACCAAAGATTACTGGTGCGCCGGGCCGACAGAGCTGTGTAAAGGCAATACCTGCCATTGCTTCTGCCAGAATCTGCGTGACGGTACCAGCGGTCGTCACTGGGGACATCGCACCGGCAAGAATAAAGGGTGAAACCACGGTCGCCTGATTATTGCGCGCATAGACCTTTAGCGAGCCGAGCATCGTGGCATCATAGGTCATAGGCGAATTGACATTGATCAGGCTGGTCAGCACACAGTTTTGGTCAACAAAATCTTCACCAAAAACCAGCTTGGCCATATCTACTGTGTCCTGAGCACGCTCATGGTGAGTAACCGAACCCATCAGCGGCTTATCGCTGTATTTGAAGTGGCTGTAGACCATATCAAAGTGACGTTTATTAACCGGCAGATCAACCGGCTCACAGATGGTGCCGCCGGAATGGTGCATGCCAGGCGCCATGTAGGCCAGCTTCACAAAATTCTGAAAGTCTTGGATAGTGGCGTAGCGGCGCCCCTGATCAATATCATGCACAAAGGGCGAACCGTAAGCAGGCACCAGCACGGTGCGCTTGCCGCCTATAATTACGTTGCGCTGTGGATTGCGCGCATGCTGCACATATTCTTTGGGAGCCGTGGCCTGAATAATTGACCGGCACAGGCCTTTGGGAAAGTGCACTCTGCTACCCTGTACGTCGGCGCCCGCAGCCTTCCACATTTCCAGCGCTTCTGGGTCATCGAGAAAATCAATGCCGATCTCTTCCAGTAAGATATCCGCATTGGCTTCAATCACCTGCAGGCTCTCTTCAGTCAGATACTCGAGATAGGGAATTTTGCGTTCAATAAACGGTGAGGACTTTACCAATGCACTCTCACGGGATGCCCGACGCCCTTCGCGACCACCAGCCTCTCGTCCAGCTCTTCTACGCCCTGTTAATTCAGTCATATAGTTCTTCCCACAGCGCCATTGGTATATCTAGTTTTCAGCTAATTCTGCTAATTTAATATGTCTATTATTCGTCGCAGTCTGTGCCTGTTTAACCCCTACCGCATATGATTTTGCGACGCACGAGTGCCAGTCCACGACGCACCTGAAACCTAGCTTCTCAAACAATTATTGGCGGCATCAAACGGCGACTCTTCGATTACAGTTGCCCGATAGCGCTCACCGAGAATTTCAATCTCTAATTCTGTGCCTACGGCGCCATATGCAGTTTTTACCAGACCCAGCGCTAAAGATTTGTTGGTGCGAAAGCCAAAGCCTCCAGAGGTCGCTCGACCCACCAGCTGACCATCTTTGAACAGCCCCTCAGAACCCCGCGCATCGGCATCGATCACCCCGTGCACTTCCAGAGTGGCAAAGCAGTTATCAAAGCCTTTCTGCTGCCACGCCATCAACGACTTTTTACCGACAAAGTCGCAGTCTTTATCCAGTTTCACAAATCGCTCGAGGCCAGATTCCAGTGCGGAATATTCGATCGACATCTCGCGGGGAATCAAACGATAGGACTTCTCAATACGCATGCTGTCCATCGCACGAATACCAAAAGGTTGGATATCAAACTCGGCACCCGCTTTCATCAATTCGTCGAAAATATAGTTTTGCATCTCAATCGGATGATGTAATTCCCAGCCCAGCTCACCGACAAAGTTGACTCGCAGTGCCTCGGCCTGAGCGTAGCCGACATTGATCGGCTGACCCGTAAGCCATTTGAAGTTATCGTTAGATAGATCCGTATCGGTAAGTTTTTGCAGCACATCGCGGGACCTTGGACCCGCGAGCACCAGTACGCCCATCTGGGTAGTGATCTTTTGCAGATTAACCGAGCCATCACGAGGCGCGAGCTTGGTCAGATAGTCCCAGTCGTGGCGTTCCTGAGAACCCGCAAAGACCAGGTAATAACTATTTTTAGCGCGCTTGTAGATGGTGAATTCTGCGCGCACACCGCCATTTTGCGAGAGCATATGGCAGAGACCAATACGACCCACGGCTCTGGGTACAGTGTTGGCCACAATACTGTTTAACCAGGCTTCAGAACCATGGCCAGTGACTGTGCATTTGGAGAATGCGGACATATCAAGAACGCCAACATGCTTATTGACGTGCTGACATTCACGGCCGACAAAATCAAAGTAGTTAGAGCGGCGAAAAGAATTTTTTTCAACAATACGACCGTCATCCAGTGCCTTGGAATGGTTTTGATTCCACAGCGTATCTGACTTATCCAGATCATCTTCTGATAGAGAATATCCGGGAGGCGCAAACCAGTTGGGCCGCTCCCAACCATAGACGCAGCCGAAAACCGCACCCAGTTCTTTCATGCGGTCGTAGCAGGGACTGGTTTTTAATGGGCGTGCAGCGCTGCGCTCTTCATCTGGATAATGATTTTTAAACACATGATCATAGGCCTCTTCGTTTTTGCTGCGCAGATAACCACGCGTGGCATAGGGGCCAAAACGTCTGGGATCCACACCCATCATATCGACGCTGGGCTCACCATCGACAATCCATTCAGCCAACTGCCAACCGGCACCGCCAGCGGCGGTAATACCAAAGCTATGCCCCTCATTAAGCCAAAAATTCTTTAGCCCCCAGGCTGGACCTACAATCGGATTGCCATCGGGCGTATAGGCAATAGCACCGTTATACACTGTCTTTACGCCGACCTCAGCAAAGGCGGGAACTCTCGCTATACAGGCTTCAATATGGGGCATCAGACGATCGAGATCGCCATTGAATAGTTCGTATTCTGACTGCTCGCTAGGACCATCAACATAGCAGCAGGGCGCGGTCTCTTCGTAGGGACCAAGAATAAATCCACCCGCCTCTTCTCGCAGGTAGTAACCGGCATCGGATTCCCGCAACACCGCCTGTTCTGGCAACCCCTGCGCCTTGCGCGCCAGCACATCTGGATGTGGATCAGTGACAATATACTGGTGCTCTACTGGGATAACCGGGATATCCAAACCGACCATTTCACCGGTCTTGCGCGCAAAGTTGCCGGTACAGGAAACCACGTGCTCGCAATGGATATCGCCCTTATCGGTCTTAACTATCCAGCTGTCGTCTGGCTGCTGTTCAATATCCAAAACCACTGTGTTGCGGTAGATTTCCGCACCCCGACTGCGGGCACCCTTGGCCAAGGCCTGAGTCAGATCAGCGGGCTGTATATAGCCATCGTCTGGATGCTGTATGGCCCCGATAATACCGTCGATATTGGCCATAGGCCAGACTTCCTGCACCTGTTCTGGCGTTAAAAAATTGACTTCTACGCCTACGGTCTGGGCTACACCTGAATAGTACTTATATTCATCCATACGATCCTGATTAGCTGCAAGACGAATATTAGAAACTACGCTGAATCCGACATTCTGCTCCGTCTCTCGTTCCAGTTCATGATAAAAGTCCACCGAGTACTGGTGTAATTTTCCTACTGAGTAGCTCATATTAAACAACGGCAATAGGCCAGCCGCATGCCAGGTGGAACCTGACGTCAGTTCTTTGCGCTCAACCAGCACGACATCCGTCCAACCCTTCTTGGCGAGATGATAGAGAGTACTGGCGCCGACAACGCCGCCACCGACCACCACTACTTTTGCACTTGTTTTCATATGCGTCTCTCAGAGCCTGTTTTTTTGCTTATATTTTGGCAGTTTAACTGTCAACCCTGAGCCGCTAAGAGGCAATTGCGACCGCTATATACCATCCAGCGCCATCGCCGCAAACGCATATGACGCTTGACCTAGAGTCGTTTTTAGAACAGCATAAGCCGGTCTCAGAAAGCCAGTCTCAGGGCTGTTTACGGAAGATGACAATTAATTAATGTCGCTGGAGAAAATAGTCTTGTCTAGCAGCGTTTTTTGCATATTTAACGGAGCAAGACCCCCATGAGTGATATCGAAATAGCACGAAGTGCCAGTACCCAGCCCATTACTGAAATTGCTGCAAAGCTAAATATTCCAGATGCCGCACTCATCCCCTACGGCAGAACCAAAGCTAAAATCGACCCTGAACATATTGCCTCGTTAAAAGAAAAGCCCGATGGCAAATTGATTTTGGTTACCGCGATAACACCTACTCCGGCAGGTGAGGGTAAAACCACTACCTCTGTGGGCCTGACTGACGGGCTTAACCGCATCGGAAAAAATGCTCTAGTCTGTCTGCGCGAACCGAGTCTGGGGCCCTGCTTTGGTATGAAGGGTGGTGCTGCCGGTGGTGGCTATGCTCAGGTAGTGCCGATGGAGGACATCAACCTGCACTTCACGGGTGACTTTCACGCTATTGGCGCGGCTCATAATTTGCTATCTGCATTGATCGACAACCATATTCATTGGGGCAATAGCCTTGAAATTGATGCCCGCCGCATCGCCTGGAAGCGCGTTGCCGATATGAATGATCGCGCGTTGCGCAGTATTAACTGTGGACTCGGCGGTCCAGGCAACGGTTTTCCGCGCCAGGAAGGCTACGATATTACGGTGGCCTCTGAAGTAATGGCTATCTTCTGTCTGGCCACCGATATAGATGACCTCAAAGCGCGGCTCAATAAAATTGTGATCGGTTATACTCGCGACCAGAAACCGGTGCATGCCAGCGACATCCTCGGCACCGGAGCTATGGCGGTGTTGCTTAAGGATGCTTTGGCACCAAATCTGGTGCAGACTCTGGAAAACAATCCGGCCATTATCCACGGTGGTCCCTTTGCCAATATCGCTCATGGCTGTAACTCTGTGATCGCTACCAAGGCCGGTCTTAAAATGGCCGACTATGTGGTTACGGAAGCAGGTTTCGGGGCCGACCTCGGGGCCGAAAAATTCTTTGATATTAAGTGCCGCTCTGCTGATCTAAAACCTGATGCCGCAGTTATTGTAGCCACCACTCGCGCGTTAAAAATGCACGGTGGTGTCAGTCGAGAAGATTTAGACAAAGAAGATCTGGCCGCCCTTGAGGAAGGCTGTAGTAACCTTGCGCGCCATATTGAAAATGTCAAAGCCTTTGGCATACCCGTAGTGGTTGGTATCAATCGCTTTACCTCTGATACAGATGCCGAGATCGCGCTTATAAAAGAGATTGCACTAGCCAATGGTGTCAAGGCGATTGACTGCACCCACTGGGCGGATGGTGGCGCAGGTACAGAGGAGCTGGCCCATGAAGTGGTGGCGCTGGTAGATACAGGTCATGCTAATTTTGCACCACTCTATCCAGACAATATGCCTATTTGGGACAAGATAAAAACCGTTGCCACAAGACTCTATCGCGCCGCCGATATTATTGCCGACAAGAAAATTCGCGATCAAATTCGCAATCTGCAAGACAGCGGCTATGGACATTTTCCTATCTGTATTGCTAAAACTCAGTACAGTTTCTCGACCGACCCAAATCTCAAGGGAGCCCCCTCTAATCATGTGGTTGCTATTCGTGAGGTCAGACTATCTGCCGGTGCTGGTTTTATCGTGGTGGTCTGTGGCGACATTATGACTATGCCTGGACTGCCACGTGCACCAGCAGCCAATAGCATTGATATGGATGCCAATGGTGATGTTGTCGGGCTGTTTTAAACAGCGCTCAAAATCTGTAAGCTTCGCACTTTCAAATTTTGCGAGTCCATTGTGTCGGAACCCTTTAGCTATCCCCCTGTTCGCCTCAGGGACGACAGCCTGACAGCCCCTCAAACTGATGAGTCGGCATCTGGGACGGTCAGTGTATTTAAGTGTCCCAATTGCAACGCCCACCTAGCCACAACCAGCCTAGGACCAAATAAAACCTTTAGCTGTATTAACAAGCACAGTTTTGATATGGCAAAAGAAGGCTATCTGAATCTACTACTTGCACAACACAGGCGCAGCCGCAATCCAGGCGATAGCGATGAGATGATTCGCAGCCGTCAGCGCTTTCTAAATGCAGGTTATTACCAACCTTTGGCTGATAGCATTGTTAGTCATGTGCGCCAGACAGGCGACGACCAACGCGTCTTAGATATGGGCTGCGGTGAAGGCTACTACATGCAACAGCTACGACAGGCATCTAGCAAACTGGCTCTCTATGGCATTGATATTTCAAAAGCTGCGGTGCGCCTAGCGGCTAAACGGAAAATGGGTGCCCAGCTTGCCGTGGACAGTGCATTTAATCTGCCACTCCACAACAACAGTGTAGACAGTGCGATTTCCGTATTTTCGCCCATTAGTATCAATGAAACTGCACGAATATTGAGACCGGGCGGACGCTTTATAATGGTGGGGCCTGGCAAACGCCATCTGGCCGGGTTGACCGCACAGATCTATGCACAAAATGTACCCCACCGCGGCAATAATATTGACGACAGTCTCGAGCTATTTAGCCTACAGGAGCAGCTCGAGATAAAAGATATCATTACGGTTAAGGGCTCCGATATTCTCGATTTACTAAAAATGACGCCCTATTATTGGCATGCCCGTGTCGAACAACAAGAACAGTTAAAAAATTTAAATCTGCTGCAAACAGAAATACACTTCACAATTAAAAGCTATCAGCTTAACTAGAATTTCGCATCTATTCTATTTCCAGAGTATTTTTACGTCGCTTTTTATTATCTCCTGTAACTATTTCGATGTGCTGATTTAGTACCTGCATGTTCTCCTGCAGCTCAAATTTTCTCCCCTCTAGCTGACCTTCGGCAACCTGTCTCGCAGCCCGCTCCTAATCTATGCCTCTCAATGGCGTCTAACCTCCTTTTGACTACTTTCCATAATGGGGGCAAATCCCCTTAGTTGCTGCATCTGCAATGGTAGTATTTGAGCTTGCAACATCGCGGCCATCTATCAAACATAGACGATCAATCATTTACCAATTGCTTAAATAGTAGATTTTTCTAAACACTAAAACTCAAATAGTCGTTTGACCTCAACATCAACAACCGCTGCGATCTTTTCAACATTACCAAATCTTGGACCAAATATGCCGCGCTCCATATTGCTAATAGACTCAATGGCAAGGTCAGTTTGTGCTGCCAGTAATTCTCGAGTAGTACCTTTCTGGGTTCTCAGCAATTTTGGCCTAGTGCCAAATTTCTGCTTTAAATTAGCCATACAAAATCTCTCAAAGAGAAAAAATGGCACGCATCCTATTTGTGGTTTTTAATCTAGCGAAGTTAAAGTTGTTAGGTAACCAGATAGAACTTCGTTTTTTGGTCAAACTGAGAAACTGTGCCAGATACCCCTGCTCGCTGGCTTAAAGCTATTAGTTAGTTGGTCCATAGGCATAGACTCCGCCCCGATCCAATGCTCTCCGATAGGCGGGTCGAGCATGGCAACGATCACGAAACGCTGCCAGATTCGGCAGAGCCTCTAGAGAGTAGAGTAAGGGGGCAACTTCGGCAATAAAGGATAATTGAATATCGGCGCCCGAGATTTTGTTACCAACAAACCAATCTTCGCCCTCTAGTGCCTGATCTAAATAACCAAGATGTCTTTGCATCTCGTCGCCAATTCGCGGCTGCAACTCTGCACCGCCGTCAGCTAGCCTTGAGGTATAAAGTTTAAGCATTAAAGGTAGGGCTGCACTGCCCTCTGCATAATGTAGCCACTGCAAATATTGCTCATGGTGCGCTGTACCAACCTCGGGTATAAGGCTGCGATCTACATCATAGTGACGCAAAATATAATCAATGATGGCGCCTGACTCGATAATAGTTTGGCTGCCATCGGTAATGACCGGCGATTTACCCAATACATGAACCGCTTCCAGTTCTGGTGGTGCCAAACTAGTCTGTGCATCGCGTTGATAGCATTTGATCTGATACTCAACATCAAGTTCCTCTAGGAGCCAAAGAACTCGCTGCGAGCGAGAATTATTCAAGTGATGAACGGTCAGCATAGGGATAATGTCCTATTGTTATTGTTAGTTTGGTCTTTGAGTTGAAGACTCGGGTTATCCCGTAAAACTCAATACTCCTGAAACAAATGGTCTCTTACAATATTAAAAATTTGCGGCTGGGTAATCATTGATGGCAATAGACCTACACCGACCTTATTGGCCATCAGGGGCACAGTAACGCCCGTATGCTCTTCAGTGAAAAAGTCAGTGGTCGCATAGTTGACCGCCATAATCTGGCCCTGCGGCGTAATTATGCGGGATAGATGCCCCGGTCTATAAATAGGGTACGGACTCGCAGCAAATAAGGAAGTATCGGGCACTATCTGCGCAGCATGGCCATGGTCAGCAGTCACCAGAATCAAGGTATCTGGATGAGACTCAGCATATTTCATGGCACTGTCTAGAGCATCATTTAGCTGCTGTAGCTCGCCAATACTGCCGCAAGTTTTACGGTAGTGAGCCTGCTTATCGATTGACGCTGACTCGATCATAAGAAAGAAATCACTGTCATCTGAATCCAGTATCGACAACGCCTTGTCAGTCATCTGCACCAGTGTTGGCAGATCCGTAAATTGTGGGTTCTCTTCGCAGCGCATAGGCTCAGGGTCGATCGCTTCGCCCAATGTCCAGTGAATCATACCGGGCCAGGTCATCTCAGATTGCTCAGCTGCACGATCACTTTCACCACGCCAGATTACCGGCATAGTGCTGGGTGAAAAGAGCCCCAATAGCTTACCCTGATCAATGCTATCAAGCTGCTTAGGGTTGAGTGCCAACTGATAGCCGGCCTGCTCTGCCAATGCAATAACCTCATCACCATCGCCTTCAGAAGGCAGGGTAAAATGCTTTAAGCCACCACCCAGCATCAGATCGACACCTGAGTTAACCAGCTGCTCCGAAATCGACCCCTTGCCGCCATTACTTTTAAGATCCGCTGAGCAGTCAACAAAGACTCTAGGATAAAACTCCGCATTGACCATCATCGCAGGATTTTGGCAGCCGCGACTATTGGTATGGGCATAGAATGCAGCTGGTGTGGCATCAGTGATACTGGCGGTGGTAACAACCCCTGTCCTAATACCTCGTTTCTGCGCTAACTCAATGATATTAACCACATCCTCATCAGTGCCTGCAGTGGTGCCGATACGTCCCTTACTGGTCACTACCCCCGAGGCCATTGATGTTGCGCTATTCGCCGAATCGGCTACATACAAAGGGTGTTTGGGAAATCGATCCGAAACGGTGAGTACCTGAACATTACTTCTCACGGGCAGATTATCAAGGCTGAGCTTACCAGTGGTGCCCACTAAATAATTGCGCGCAATACTGATCTGTTGATCATCCATACCGTCGCCAATAATCAAAATAACATTGCCGGCTAAGACTGGAGCTGAAATGGACAGTGTAATTATTAGGGATAATGTAATCGAAACTTTAAGTCTTACTTTTTTCATTTCATTAAATTAGTTTAATTAGAGTTATATACCCTTGATTCTGGCACAGTTATTAGGATAAAAATATTACCCAGCCAACTATTTTTTATTCTATTCAGCATTTTTACCTTTGCCTAGCTATGCTAGTCTAAACATCTTATTAATCACTAGCTGTTTTTCTCCTGCCTATGAATACCGCACAGTCCGACTTTTTGCAGCGCAATCAGCTGCCCGATAACTACCTTGAGCAGGCACAAAAAAACTATAAATCTGTTCTGGGAAATTTTGCCCAGCAACACCTTAAAGGGCATTCAAAAACTCGTATTATTGCTATTAATGGCTCACAGGGTTCGGGGAAGTCAACAGCCGCCGACTATCTGTGCACAGTGATTGCCGAACAGCACAATATCACTACCGTAGCTCTATCATTAGATGACTTTTATCTAACCAAAGCAGAGCGCCTTAAATTAGCCCAGGATGTCCACCCATTGCTGGCAACTCGCGGTGTGCCAGGAACCCATGATATAGACCTTGCTATAGCTACCATCAATGGCTTGATCGCCGCAGAGTCCCCAACTTTAGTAACCAGATTCGATAAGAGCAGTGATGACAGATTCCCTGCGCAACAGTGCGAAACAATTAGCGGCCCCGTTGGCTTAATTGTTTTAGAAGGCTGGTGCATGGGCGCTCGCGCTCAGAAACAGACAGAATTGAGTGATCCGGTTAATCAGCTTGAAGATACAGAGGACAGCAATGGGGTTTGGCGAAACTATGTCAATAATGCTCTAGCTGGAGACTATCAGAGGCTTTTTAGTATGGCCGATACCTTATGTATGTTACGCGCACCTTCCTTCGACACCATCTATAAGTGGCGTCTTGAGCAGGAGAGCAAAATGGCCAGACCATTAATGAATGAAACTGAAATACTAGGATTTATCCAGTACTACCAGCGTATTACTGAGCACTGTTTACAAGAGATGCCGAGCCGCGTTGACTACCTGTTTCAACTGGATGAAAATCGGCAGATTAATGAGCCTCGGGGGCGCTCTCATTAAAGTGACTCACCACTCGCAGCAGCTGACGGCAGGTTATCTGTCCGACCAACTTACCATGATCAAGAACAGGCCGACGGCGATGACCCTTATCTAGCATATCGGTTGCCACATCTACTAGATCGGCGTGAATATCACAATAATCCGCATCCACCGACATATATTCCCTGACCTTACCCACATCACCATTCTCATTATAGGTGGCGCCAAGAATCGCCCGCAGGCAATCAAGCTCGGACAAAATACCTACCAAGAGACCCTCGCCATCTACAACACAGACCCCAGAAACCTTGTGCTCGTGAATAAGTGCAATTGCGGCAAATACATCATCATCTAATAAAATTTTAACTGGATCGTGAAGCATATAATCACTTAGATCAACTGAACGTAACATAGGTAACTCCTGCTGTTATCTGCTTTAGAGTCGCTGCTGCCATTAGAGCCGACCGGCAAATTCAATAAACGGTTGTGGCCAGCTACCAAGTAATAACACCATTATCAGTAATAGCATAGCCAGTACATCCTGAGAGGCTGTTGATGCCCTAAATTGGCCACTTGCCGCTGTGCCAGCAGACTTGGTCATAGTAAAAATAATACGTAGATAATAGTAGATAGCAATTGCACTACCAATTACCAAGGCCGCTAAGAGCCACCAAAGCTGCGACTGAATACCGACACTAATCACATAGAATTTGCCGACAAATCCAGCCGTAAGAGGTATACCGGCGAAAGACAACATGGCAACCGTAAGGCTAGATGCCTGGATGCGCCTGCGCCAAAATAGACCATCAAAGGCTGCAATTTGGTTCTTGCTTTCATCTTCACCAGCGATACAAGCAACGACGGCAAAGGCAGCCAATGTTGTCAGTATATAAGCCGCCAGATAGAACGTAATAGCTTGCCGAATCAGGCCCGCCTCAGCACCCTCGTGGGACAGCGCAATTAGTACAACCAGTAGATACCCAAAATGAGCAATAGAAGAATAGGCCAACAGGCGTTTGATATTTTCCTGCCGCAGGGCGAGCCAGTTACCGATTAGCATCGAGGCAATGGCAACAGCTGCTAAGGCTGTCATTAATGACTGATACTCATACAGTTGCCCCTCGACAAAAAAACGGGTCAGAGCAACGAATACAGCTCCTTTAGAAATTGTAGCTAAGAATCCAGTTACCGGCGTGGGTGCGCCTTCATAGACATCTGGCGTCCACATATGAAAAGGCACTACCGACAATTTAAAACCTATACCGGCTAACACCATCGCTGTTCCCGACATCAGCAATATTGGGTTTTGCTGATAGGCCAGCATAGCTTTAAGGCCTATTCCCCCATAGCTTAGATCGCCTGTTGCGGCGTAGAGCAGCGCAAAGCCATAGAGCAACATGGCCGATGCACAGGCTGATAGCACCAAATACTTAATGGACGCCTCAAGGGGTAGCTGGCCTTTTTCTGGAAAGGCGATCATGGCATAGAGAGCCACGCCCATCAGCTCCATACCCAACAGCAATGACACCATATGGCTAGACTGAATCAGTACCACTGCGCCAAGCACCGACAACACCAGCAAAAGATAGTATTCTTCCTTGCGCTCACCCTCAGTGGAGAAGGTATCCCGCGATAAAATCAATGTAACCAGCGCGGCCGCGACAATAAGCGTGGTAAAGAATAGTCCCCAGTCATCCACTATCAACAGCACAGTTACTGGCTGAGTAAATTCTCTAGCATAGCCTGCGCCCCACAGCGTGAGCAGAAAACCCAGCGCGGAAATAAACCAGGCAACTGACTGATCCCGTTTAATAGAGGCCTGTATCATCAATACCACTGCCGTCAGGGACAGCATTAAAATTGGCATTAGTGCCATCAGTGAATTTGCGTTCATGGCGTCACCTCCAGTAGGCTTTGCAGCACTGGTTGGGCAAGATCCAAGACCGGCTGGGGATATATACCCAAGCCAATCAGAGCCACCATCATGACTGCCATGGTAAGCATCTCGCGACCACCAAAATCAATCAATCCGTGGTCGGCGAGTTTAGGGTTTGGCTCACCTTGAAAGGAGCGCTGCATCAGCAATAACGAATAGGCTGCACCAGTAATAAGACCTAGGGCAGCTATAGCCGTCATCCATGGATCAACCTTAAACAGGCCTAACAGCACCAAAAACTCAGCGACAAAGTTACCCAGGCCGGGCAATCCCAATGAGGCGACTACAAAGAACATGGCCACAGCACCCATGCGTGGCATGTAGTGCCAAAGGCCGCCCATCTCACGCATATCTCTGGTATGCAGGCGCTCCTGCAACGAACCTGCAATCATAAACAGTGCCGCGGTACTAAAACCATGGGCGACCATTTGCATCACTGCCCCCTGCAGAGCCAACTCGTTCCAAGCATAGACCCCGAGCAATACAAAGCCCATATGGCTAACACTGCTATAGGCAATCAGGCGTTTAAAGTCGGTTTGCGCAAAGGCCAGAACTGCGCCATAAACTACCCCAGCAGCACCCAGCACCATGGCCACATAAGAGAAGTCCATGGCCGCATCTGGAAATAACGGCACAGCAAAACGAATCAGTCCGTAGGCACCGGTCTTAAGTAGAATTCCCGCTAAAATAACACTACCCGCGGTGGGGGCCTGGGTATGGGCGTCAGGCAACCAAGTATGAAAGGGAAAAACCGGCAACTTGACCACGAAGGCAATAAAGAACCCGACCATCAACCAATGGGCAGTGGTTTCAGCCATAGGCGTATTGAGCAGCGCGAAATAACTGAAGCTCCACTGACCTGTGGCGCTGTGATTAACGGCCACCAGAGTCAAAATAGATACTAGCATTAACAGGCCACTGGCCTGGGTAAAGATAAAGAATTTCATGGCCGCATAGCCGCGATTCTCATGGCCCCAGATAGCGATCAAAAAGTACATGGGAATTAGCATAACTTCCCAAAATAAGAAAAATAGAAACAGGTCCAGGGCCATAAATACGCCGAGTACCCCAGCTAATGTCCACAGCAAATTGGCCTCAAAAAAACCTCGCCGCACAGTCACATCGGTCCACGAGGCACTCACAGCCACCGCACCCAGAACCAGTGTTAACAGCACCATGAGCATGCTGATACCATCAAGTGCTAGCTCTATGCTAACACCAAAGGCGGGAATCCAGTCGGCCCTAAAGTGCATTAGCCAGGTACTGGGGTCGCTAGCCAAGGGCGCCTGCAACTGATTGAGTTCAGGCATTGCTAATAAGTGATTCAAAAAATACAGCAGATCGACAACCACGACCCCTAGCGCCACTTTGCGCGGCATATTTTCATCAAGTCGCTCTGACAGCAGTGCCAGTACACCACCCACCAGCAGTATCAGTATCAGGTTAACCATCACCATCAGAGCACCTCCGGTGAAATTTGCAGGGCTAAGGAAATCAGCACTACCAAGCCAAATACCATACTGGCAATGTACCAGCGCATACGGCCAGTCTGGGCCTCACTGAGCCACTGGTTTAAGGTTTGATTAATCGCCACAATCAAGCCATAGATAACATCCACAGGTTCTGATTTAAGCATGCCAGACAACTCATAATAGGGTCGTACAAAAAGCCGGTCATAGAGCCAATCTATACCCCAGCCACTGAACCAAAACCGACGCAGTAGCTGGCCGACCCGAGAACCAACCAAACCATCAACTCTAAGCTGGCGACTGTGGAAAATCAGGTAGGCTAGTAGCAAACCAATCAGAGGTACCGAAATAGAGACATATTCCACCCAGTGCGCTGGATGTTCTCCACTGGCCGCAGGAAATACTGCCTCCACCGGAATAATAAAATAACCACCTATCAGCGACAGCGCGCAGAGCACTGTCAGCGGCACTGCCATGCGCCAGCCGGTGTCTCTGTCGGGCTCGGTATTGGCCTTGCCAAAGAATACGACAAACACCAGACGGAAGCTGTAGATTGCTGTGAGTAGCGCACCCAAAAGGCCTCCCAGCCACAACCAGGGACCCATACCCGGAAGCTGATAGGCCTCCAACAAAATCTGGTCCTTACTAAAGAAACCGCTAGTCATGGGTAGTGCTGCCAGCGCCGCAGAACCAATCATAAAACTCCAGAAGGTCACTGGCATTTTTCTGCGCAGGCCACCCATTTTGAAAATATTATGCTCATGGTGCAGGCAGTGAATAATGGCCCCTGACCCAAGAAATAGCAGTGCCTTAAAGAAGGCGTGGGTCATAAGATGAAAGATACCTGCTGTCCAGGCTCCAACACCCAGGGCCAAGAACATGTAGCCGATCTGACTAATGGTCGAGTAGGCCAGAATCCGCTTAATGTCCGACTGCATCAATGCGGTAAAGGCCGCCATGAGTGAGGTCGCTATACCAATAATCGCCACTACCATCATCGCTGTGGGCGCCAATAAAAACAGGCCGTGAGTACGGGCAATTAAGTACACGCCAGCCGTCACCATAGTAGCCGCGTGAATTAGGGCGCTGACCGGGGTTGGGCCCGCCATCGCATCGGGCAACCAGGTATGCAACGGCAACTGCGCAGACTTGCCCACCGCCCCACCCAGTAAAAGCAGGCAGGCAATTAGGGGAATACTGTCTCCCACCTGCCAGGTTTCATTGGCCATAGCAACCATGCCCTGAATATCCAAGGTGCCTAATTCGGTAAACAGTAAAAATAGACCCAGTGCCATGGCTGTGTCACCGATACGTGTGACTATAAAGGCCTTGCGCGCAGACTGGCCATTAGCACTATTTTGGTACCAGAACCCAACGAGCAAGTAACTGCATACCCCCACGCCCTCCCAGCCAAGATAGAGGAGTAGTAGATTATCGGCCATCACCAATATCAGCATGGCCGCGACAAACATATTTAAATAGGCAAAGTAACGGGCATAGCTCGTATCCTTCTCCATAAATTCTGTGGAAAAAAGATGGATTAAAAAACCCACACCAGTAATCACAGACATCATTACCAGCGTCAGACCATCAAAATAAAAGGCCACGCCAGGGGCAAAGTTTCCGACCTGCATCCAGGTCCATAATGTCAGTTCAAATGGCTCTGGGTTAGCCATAAAGTGAATGCCAGCAGCCAGAGTTAACAGAGCAGCAATACCCACAGAGCCAACCCCTAGATAACCGATTAATAACCTTGGTAGTCTGCCAGCCGTGAGCATCAGCAGCAAAGAACTGCACAAAGGGATAAGCGGTATTAGCCAAATAAGTTCAAGCATTATTAACCCCTCATCCTATTGGCATGGTCCATATCCAAGGTTTTGAAGCGTTTTTGTACCTGCAATACCAAACCCAATCCTACTGCAACTTCTGCAGCGGCCACGGTGAGAATCAGCATAAAAACTACCTGCCCATCCGGCTGCCCCCAATGGGCACCAGCTGCAACAAAAGCCAGAGCCGCAGAGTTAAGCATGACCTCCAATGACATCAGAATAAAAATAATATTGCGCCGTATCATCAGACCCAACATGCCTATGGCAAACAGCAATGATGACACCAGCAGAATATGATTGAGTGGAACATTCAGGCCTTCCATTATTGTTCGCCCTCCTTTTCGATGCCATCTCGATCCAGATACCGACGCCCCAGATGAAAGGACCCCACCAGACCGGCGAGCAATAGCATAGAAGCAATCTCTACTGCCAACACATAGGGACCAAACAGAGACAGGCCCACTTCTTTAGCCGAGACCGAAGTGACCGACACAGGCCCTTCAACTCTGGCAATAACATAGAGCAACTCAATAAATAAAAGCGTGACCAGAAGTGCCGGTCCAATCCATATTTTTGGTTGCAGCCAATGACGCTCCTGCTGGTCACCCTTCTCCCCTAAATTGAGCATCATAATCACGAAGACAAACAGCACCATGATGGCGCCAGCGTAAATCACAATTTCTAAGGCTGCGGCAAAGGGGGCGCCAATTAAAAAGAAAATAACCGCTACCGCCAGAAGCGAAACAATCAGATAGATCAAGGCGTGAATTGCATTGGCTCTAGTCATGGCCAAAACAGTGGCCACTAGGGCAATGGTCGCAGCTATATAAAAGAGTGTTATCTCAAGCATAAAAACTCCCTGATTCCAGCGAACCTGCACCCAGGCAATTGTTGCCAACTACTCTGTGCGGCTTCATGGTAAAAGACTCTTAGGGTCTATCGGCGCAGCTTCATTTTTTGCCTGGCCCTTATCTTTGGTTGCAGTTTGCATACCAGAGACCCGATAAAAATTGTAATCCGGATACTTGCCCACGCCATTAATTAATAAATTCTCTTTTTCATAAACCATGTTCTGCCGATCGTACTCACACATTTCAAAATCTGGTGTTAACTGAATGGCGTAAGTTGGGCAGGCTTCCTCACACATACCACACATAATGCAGCGCGAAAAATTAATGCGGAAAAATTCTGGATACCAGGTACCGTCTTCGCGAGTATCTTTTTGCAGCGCAATACAGTCTACCGGGCAGACCGCGGCACAGAGGTTGCACGCGACACAGCGCTCCTCTCCATCTGGGTCTCTAGTCAGTACTATTCGCCCCCGATACCTTGGCGACAGATAAGGCATTTCCTCTGGGTACTGCACCGTCTCGGCCTTGGTGAAGGTATGTTTGAGTACCTCCCAAATAGTTCTCAGTTCACTTAGCATTAGGCCGCTCCCTCCATCCATAACAATACTGCACCTGTGATCACCAGGTTGATCAATGTAATCGGCAACATCACTTTCCATCCCAGGGACATAAGCTGGTCGTAGCGTGGCCGGGGAATGGCTGCCCGTAAAAGTACAAAGAAACAAATAACAATAAAGACCTTAAAACCGAACCAAAATAATGGCGGTAACCAGTGGCCGATTAGCGCAGGTCCGTGCCAACCACCAAAAAATAACGTCACAATCATGCAGGAGATAAGCATCAGCCCAAGGTATTCCCCGAGCATAAACATGGCAAATTTCATTCCGCCGTATTCGGTGTGAAACCCAGCTGTTAACTCGTGCTCTGCCTCGGGTAAATCAAATGGCAAACGGTGACTCTCAGCGATACCTGCAATAACAAAAACAATTAACCCGAGAATCTGAGAAAAGCAAAACCACACGTCAGTTTGTGCCTCGACAATATCCACCAGACTGAAGCTACCGCTCATCATGACCACGCCCATTAGCGACAGCCCCATAAACACTTCGTAACTCACCATCTGGGCCGCCGAGCGCAGGCCACCCAACAAGGCATATTTATTATTCGACGCCAGACCACCGAGCAATACGCTGTAGACCGCGAGGGAAGTCATGCCCAGAAAAAATAGTAGACCAATATTTACATCAATAATCATCATACCTGGCGCAAAGGGCACCACAGCAAAACCCATCATCATGGCCACGACAATGGCAGTAGGTGCAAAGATAAATACCACTTTGTCGGCAAAGGGCGGAACCCAATCATCCTTAAATAGCAGCTTAATCATATCTGCCAACACCTGACCTATACCCAGTGGCCCCAGCCGATTCGGTCCGTAGCGGTCTTGCCATACCCCCAGCAAACGGCGTTCGAACCAGGTCAAAATGGCTGCCCCAGCAACACCACCAATCAAAATAGTCAGGGCCAGTAGCACTGGCATTAACTCAGACATGGGCCGCCCCTCTATCTGTGGCAATCATAGTTGGCGTTGGGTAAACCCAAGACTCATCTTTTACGAGGGTAACTAGGTCGCCCGGCTGCAACTCTAATGTCTCACTATAACCCGCGCTGAATCCGACACAGTTCTTGGCCACTCTGGAGAGTATTTTCACTTCCAGTGAAAACTCGGCTTTATGCTGAGTCACTAGCAGCCCATCGCCCTCTACCACACCGAGCTTCTCGGCCAATTTTTCACCTATAGCAATAAATGGCCTACCCGCCAGTTCGGCAACCTCATCGGTATTTATAGACATTTCATCACTGCCATGAACTCGATGCACAGGCACCAGATGCCATTGATGAGGTTTTAGATTGGCGGTAACAGACACCTGAGGTTGAACCGCACCTAAGCCATCTGAACTAATTAGATGGGCTCCAGATGTGCCGCCTTTTAAGGGCCCATCGACCTCGGCCTGAAACTTTTGCAGTGACTGATTTGAGTTCCAACCGGGGGACCAAACATAGGGAATTAGCGACGCGGGTTCATCGCGATTTAAACCTTCCATACTAAAGGCCAAGGGGCTCTGAGTATCTTTAGGCTGCTGTGGTTCATGAACCGACACTCCTGCGTTCATGGCGGTGCGACCACTATATCTATGAGTCTGACGGGGGATTTTCAAACCTTGATTGCGGTAGTCGCGCAACGGTGCCACATCAACTAGCTGTGCCAGTGCAGGCTGGCTATTGGCACAGGCAGCTACTACCTGATCGAAATATTCTAGCTCGGCAAGCTCTGAGCATTCACAGCCTGCAGCCAGCTTTAGTAACCACTGCCAACTGGGTAATCGCTCGGCGCTCGGTTGGTACACTGGGAAATAACGCTGGGCGCGTCCCTCACTGCTAACCAATGTACCCTGAGACTCAGCATAGGAGGCCGCGGGCAACACCAGGTCGGAATTCCCTAATGTGGTATTTTCTAAGATATCCATACTAATAACTTTGCTATCAGCATCGAACAGTTGCTGAATTTCTCCACTGGCGCCACGGCGCTCTAGGGTATTTTCGAGAATAATAACTGCATCGAGTTTACTGGCTCGCTTAGCTAACTTAGGGATTGAGGCAGCTCTATCAGACTGACCATCATCCACAAGTAGCGCCAACCCCAAACTATTCGACTCTGCCACACAGAGGCTCAGCATACTTGACTTACCTGAGGTATGTAGCTGCTCCGCCACTGCCACTGCACTATTAATAATGCCCTCATGGAGCATACTGGTGCCACTGATAACCAACGGACTATTGGCGGCAAAAAGAATATCGGCAACCTGATTAACCGCCTCATCATCCATTTTTTCCCCGGACAGTGCCTTGGCAACCCCGTAGCCGAAGGCGGCAATATCATCCGCAGGTAGAGAGATACATTGGCTGGCCACATCGTCAAGGCGAGTATCCATAGCCGAGACAATAATCATTGGCGAGCGCTGATCCTGGGCCAGATTGCGCACCGCAGCATCCTGCCACTGAGGCAGACCCATCTGCGCGGCCAACTCAAATGCTTTGTTGCGCACCGACTGACGAAGACCCAGCGCTACTCGCGGCGCTGTGTTGGTCACATCTTCCCCGAGAATTAAAATCGCATCCGCAGCTTCCATCTGTTTAATGGAGGGATTAGCCGCTGTGGTAGTTTTTAACGTACGCACAATGGTGCTGAGTATTGCCGCTTCTCTATCAGAAAATCCCGGTACAAAATTGGCGGCACCCACCAGCTCTCGCAACAGATAGTTGGCTTCAAGTGAGGCCCTTGGCGAACCGATACCAGCGACCTTTTTATTTTTTATCCAACCCACAGCTGTGTCTATGGCCTGCTGCTGATGCACGGCCATAAAACTGCCGTCAGGTTTTTTAATACCCGCGTAATCCAAGCGCGCGTCGCTATTGATATAGCCACTACCAAAACGCCCGCGGTCGCACAGAAAGTAGCCGTTAACCTCATGGTTATAGCGGTTGTGTACTCGTTTTAATCTTCCGTAGCGTTCCCCCGGCGCTATGTTACAACCCACGGCACAGCCACTGCAGATAGAGGGTGCAGACTGCAGATCCCACTTGCGACTGTAATGTTTTAAAAATGGTTTGTCAGTAAATACACCTGTGGGGCAGACTTCAACCAGGTTGCCTGAAAATTCGCTCTGCAACACACCCTCTTCATGGCGGCCAAAATAAACATGGTCATGGGAGGCCTGAGCCGCCAAATCTTTACCACCGGCATAATCACGGTAGTAGCGCTCACAGCGGTAACAGGTAATACAACGATTCATCTCATGGTGAATAAGCGGGCCCAAATACTGATTGCGGTGAGTGTTTTTCTTACCGGTATAACGGCGATCGCGATGACCCACCATAACCGTCATATCCTGCAAATGACATTCGCCTCCCTCACCACAAACTGGGCAGTCGTGGGGGTGGTTAAGCATTAATGACTCAACCACCGCCTCGCGAAATTCACCTGCATTGTCGGCACTTAATGAGAACCGCGCGCCCTCAGTTACTGGGGTCATGCAGCCCATCACTATACGACCTTTTGTATCCTCTTCGTTTTGATATTGCACTAGAGCGCACTGTCGACAGGAGCCAATCGAACCCATGGCTGGATGCCAACAAAAATACGGCAGGTCCATGCCGGCATTGAGACAGGCTTCAAGAATATTCTCACCCTGAGCAACTTCAAGGGCCTGATCATCTATATAAATCGTCGGCATAGTCTAAGCTCCCCGAGTCGTATGATAGGGACAGCAACCACCACTAATGTGGCGATCAAAGTCATCGCGGAAATATTTTAATGCGCTCTGCAGGGGCTCCATGGCACCTGGCGCCAACGCACAGTGGGTGTTACCAATAGCCCCTATATAGCCAATTTGATAGGCCAGAGTTTCGAGATCCTCGGCTTGGCCATGACCAGATTCAATATCTTCTAGAACCTGACGCGACCAGGGTAAACCATCTCGGCATGGGGTACAGAATCCACAGGACTCATGGGCAAAGAATCGAATAAGGTTAAGTACCATACCCACAGGACAGGTCTGGTCATCAAGAATAATCATGGTACCGGTGCCCATGCGGCTACCGGCTTTGCCTATCACGTTGTAGTCCATGGCCAGATCAAGATGCTCATGGGTTAGGAAGTCCGTTGATCCACCGCCTGGTAAAAACCCTTTGAGCTGTAAACCCTCTTGCATGCCACCAGCATGATCTTCAATAATCTCGCGAATTGGCGTGCCCATAGGCAGTTCCCAACAGCCGGGATTTTTAACTCTGCCGCTGACACCAAACATTTTAGTGCCGCTATCTTCACCCACACCCAAGCTGTTAAACCAGTCGGCACCACGATAAATAATATGGGAAATATTACAAAGTGTTTCCACATTGTTAACGATCGTTGGACGCCCCCAGAGACCGCTCACCTGAGGAAACGGCGGCTTGGCTCTGGGGTTAGCGCGCTTGCCTTCCAGGGCATTAATTAACGCAGTTTCTTCGCCACAAATATAACGCCCAGCACTGGGGTGCACATACATTTTGAGGCTAAAACCACTGCCGAGAATATTGTCACCCAGATAACCAGCTGCATAGCATTCGGCCAGCGCGTCCCGCAGGCGCTGTATAGCTACTACATATTCACCGCGAATAAAAATATACGAGATATCAGCACCAATGGTATAGGCACTTAAAATCATGCCCTCAATTAATTGATGTGGGTCATATTCCATTAGCAGGCGGTCTTTAAAAGCGCCGGGCTCCATTTCGTCAGCATTGCAGACCAGATACTTATGTCCAGGAGTGCACCTGTCACCCATGGGCACAAAGCTCCACTTCATCCCGGTAGGAAAACCGGCCCCACCGCGACCCCGTAGATTGGACGCACTGATAACGTCCTGGCAATCTTTGGGTGACAGTTCAGCTAGGGCCTTGCGCAGCCCCTGATAGCCACCATTGGCCTCATAGGCGTTGAGGCCGGTGGGCTTTAGGTCAGCGCCAATATTGCGGGTTAATACTTTTTCCATTATGTATTACCCCCTGAGTTATTTGTTTTATCAGCAAACAACTCATCAATTTTAGCCTCGTCTATATGGGTCACTAGGTCATCACCCACCATCATCACCGGCGCCCTATCGCAGGCGCCCAAACAGGGCACGGGAATTAGACTATATTCGTTATCTTCAGTGGTTTGGCCATAGTCGACACCCAGCACATCGGTTATTTTTTGTTTAATACTATCGCAACCACAGATCCAGCAGCTCACGCTATCGCAAAATAAAATAACTTTTTTGCCCACAGGTCGGCGATAAATCAAATTATAAAACGTCGCTATACCCTCGAGTTCTTCCGCCGACATATCTAAATATTTGGCAATGGCTTGAAGGCATTGGTCAGATATCCAGCCGCGCCTGGCCTGCACTATTTTGAGGGCGTCTATAGCAGCGCCGGACTTATAAGGCACATGAGAAAGCTCTGCGTCTATTTCTCTTAACTCTTCAGCACTGAGCACTGAATCCAAGTCGGTTTGAATCATCTGCGCATCATTCATCGGTCTACGTCCGCCATAACAAAGTCAATACTGGCAATAATGGCAATCAGATCCGGGATCATAAGACCTTTACTAATCAGTGGAATCTGTTGCAAGTGAGGGAAAGAAGGTGTGCGAATTCGCGTGCGATAAGAGTTAGTACCGCCGTCGCTAATCAGATGGTAGCTATTAATGCCTTTGGTCGCTTCAATCATAACCGACGCTTCTCCCTGAGGAATAACTGGCCCCCAGCTAACATTTAAAAAATGATGAATCAGGGTTTCAATATCTTCCATGGTGCGTTCTTTTGGCGGCGGCGTGGTCTGCGGATGATCACTCTTGTAGGCACCGCCGGGCATATTATCTAAACACTGACGGATAATCCGCAGGCTCTGGCGCATCTCTTCAATACGCAGTTCGGCGCGGTCATAGCAGTCGCCGTTATTGGAGGTTGGCACATCAAATTCAAACTGGTCATAACCGCCATAAGGACGTTTTTTACGCACATCCCAGTCGATGCCTGTGGCGCGCAAACCGGGGCCGGTAATACCCCAGTCAAGAGCCTCTTGCTGGGTGTACACACCAATGCCCACGGTGCGCTCTTTAAGCATTTTGTTTTGCATAGCCATCTTGTCATAATGGTCCAGACGCGCCGGCAGATAATCGATAAACTCGCGAATCATTCGGTCCCACCCGTTAGGCAAGTCCTGAGCTACACCACCAATACGAAACCATGCTGGATGCATACGCCCACCGGTAATAGCTTCAATAATGCCAAATAATTTTTCACGGTCGGCAAACATATAAAATACTGGCGACATCTGACCCACGTCTTGCACGAAGGTACCGTAAAACACTAAATGACTAGAAATTCGAAAAAGCTCGGCGAGCATAATACGAATAATCTTGGCTCGCTCTGGCACCTGTATACCGGCCAACATTTCTACCGACTGAATATAGGCGAGGTTATTCATCACCCCACCTAGGTAATCAATACGATCGGTGTAGGGAATAAACGTATGCCAGGTCTGGCGCTCGCCCATCTTTTCGGCACCGCGATGGTGATAGCCAATATCGGGTACCGAATCAATAATCACTTCGCCGTCTAACTGCAAGGCCACACGAAAAACACCATGCACACTGGGATGGTTAGGGCCCAGATTTAAAAACATATATTCGCTGTCGTCAGTGGCTTTTTCCATGCCCCATTGTTCTGGACGAAAACGTAGCGCCTCCTGCTCTTTGGCCACTCGCTCTGGCCCCATTTCAAACTCACCCATTTCGGTAGCGCGTGCAGGATGGTCTTTGCGCAGTGCATGGCCCTCCCAGGTGGGCGGCAAAAGAATACGGTAAAGATTGGGATGACCGGCAAATAGCACACCAAACATATCCCAGACTTCCCGCTCATACCAATTAGCATTGGGCCAGACCGAAATAATCGTAGGTACATTGAGACTGGATTCGGCCAGCGCCACTTTGATACGAATATCCTCATTACGATCCAGGGATAATAATTGATAGACAATTGTGAAATCTGAGGCCGGCTGGCCGTCGCAATAAACGCGGGTGCGCTCATCGATGGCAAACAAATCATAGAGCATGGAGAACTTGGGTTTGAGATATTGCAGAACCTCTATCATACGATCGCGAGGCACCCACAAAGTGAGTGTTGAGTCCGCGCTAGGTTGAGCTGTAAACAGCGCCTGACCAAACTTCCCGTACAGGTCCTCTTCAACCAGGCTATGAACCTTAGATTCAGCCATCTGCATTAAAACCCCTTAATTTTTATTCGGTCTACACGTCTTTTGGTTCCCGTAACTCTGTGGCTTCTATACGCTGTGCGGTCAGCTCATCGCGCTTGCTGATTTTTTTCGGTTTAATGACCGTCTGATCGCCAGCTGCCCAGGTGATGGGTCGTCGCTCCTTACCAATAGACTCTTGCAACATTATCAGGCCCTGCATCAGTGCCTCAGGGCGCGGTGGACATCCTGGAACATAGACGTCTACCGGAATAAATTTATCGACCCCTTGCACGACTGAATAAATATCGTACATGCCGCCAGAATTGGCGCATGAGCCCATGGAAATAATCCAACGAGGTTCAAGGAGCTGCTCATAAAGGCGCTGCACAACAGGTGCCATTTTTAAAAAACAGGTACCAGAAATTACCATTAGGTCCGCTTGCCTAGGGGTGGCGCGTATAACCTCTGAGCCAAAGCGGGCAATATCGTGACGACTAGTAAAGGATGTCGCCATCTCTACATAGCAACAGGAAAGACCAAAATTAAACGGCCACAATGAATGGGAGCGCCCCCAGGCTACTAAGTCTTCTAACTTGGCAAAGGCAACATTACGTTTGACTTGCTCTTCAATAAATTTATCACTGTGATCTAATAGATTACCCTCGTCCGGCCGAGTTAAACTCCACTTCATAATTTGTCCTCGGCGGCCTTTAGCTGCTCTGCTCTCTGTGCTGCCTGCAAGCCAACACGGGTTTTGTTGCCCCACTCCAGCGCTCCGGAGCGCCATTCGTATATCAGTGCCAATACTAGTACCGCGATAAATACCAACATCGAGAGATACCCCTGCCAACCCAGCTCAAAAAACGCGATGGCCCAAGCAAAGATAAAAACAGTTTCTAAATCGAAGATAACAAAAAAGATGGCCACCAGATAAAATTCGACTGAGATACGAACCTGTGAACCACCAACAGACACAATGCCAGATTCAAATGGGTCATTAGTTGCGGCTTCTCGACGCCGCTGGCCGAGCAGCCAAGACAGCACTAACATAGTGATAACCAGTAGGATCACCATGACAAAGTAGACGGCCAGAGGCCAGATTTCATTGGCGTATTGGTTAACCATCAACCCCCCTTCCAGTCAGATAAAAATACCGAAAGGGCTTGATAGAAAAGAGAGAAGTGCAGATAAAGGAATGTCTTACCACCTTGGATCGGTGGCGGGCGCGGCCTAAACGAATAATTTTCCTATACATCTTTAGTGGCATAAATACCCCAAGCGTACCGGAATTCTATCGCCTGTATAAAACGCAACTGGCGTGAAAACCGTTTGTTTTTATTCAGTGCTACGCGACCAAAGGTACAGGGGTTAATTTGTTTTCGCAAGACCTAAGAATAAGCAAAAATTGATTTTTATCTATTGCTTGGCTGTGAATTTCATTTTTGTATAGTAAAGAATGTAGCCATTAAGCGGCTTTGCTCGACGCTCAGCACCAGCTTAATCTGTGATTATATTTTCTGGCAGAGCGAGTGTTTTTTTTAATATGCAATAGTACTTAATTGTCGAAATTAAAAAACTGCGATCAAATAGTTGAAGAATCAGCATAATCTATGACGCTATCCCCCCAACAAAAAAACCAGCATCCATTTTACCGGAGGCTGGCTTTTTAAACGCTCTATTTACAGACATGTCTTATGAAAAAGCGTGACGCAACACTATGGTTTCAACACGATCTGGCCCAGTTGAGACCACATCAACTGGCGCCCCTGTCAGCTCCTCAATACGCGTAATATAATCTCGCGCGGCCTGAGGTAAATCTTGCAAATTTTGGGCGCCAACAGTGACGTCGCTCCAACCTGGCATTGACTCATAGACTGGAACTATATTTTCAAAGTCATCTGCATGCATAGGAATTCCAGCATCAGTACCATCTTTATGCTGGTAACCAGTACAGATTTTTACCTCTTCCAACCCATCCAATACATCCAGTTTAGTGAGACAGATTCCGGAAATACTATTGATGCGCACAGCCTGTCGCAGTGCTACCGCGTCGAACCAGCCACAGCGCCGTGAACGACCAGTGGTGGTACCGAACTCATGACCTTTTTCGCCGAGATACTGACCAATCTCGCAACTTAGCTCAGTTGGAAATGGGCCGGAGCCAACACGGGTGGTATAAGCTTTAGTAATGCCTAGTACATAGTCCAGAAACAAGGGCCCGAAACCTGTGCCTGTGGCGGTGCCACCGGCAGTCGTATTAGACGAGGTTACGTAGGGGTAAGTACCATGATCAACATCCAGCAGTGAACCCTGGGCACCCTCAAATAGAATATGTTCGCCAGCTTCACGGGCATCATGAAGAATTTTGGTTACATCGGCTTTCATAGGCAGCAGCACAGCAGCCCACTCTTTAGCTTCGGCCAAAGTTTTATCAAAATCGACGGGGTCAGTTTTATAATATTGAGTTAGCGCAAAGTTATGATATTCAAGCACTTCTTTTAACTTCTCGGCAAAGCGTTCCATATTAGCCATATCACCCAGACGCAGAGCACGACGCGCAACCTTATCTTCGTAGGCGGGACCAATACCACGACCTGTGGTGCCAATCTTGGCATTGCCACGAGCCGCCTCACGCGCCTGATCCAGCGCTATATGATAGCCGAGGATTAACGGGCAGGAACCCGAAACTTTAAGACGATCACGCACCTTTACGCCGCGCTCTTCGAGCATTTTAATTTCTTTGAGTAGCGCGTCTGGTGCCACAACCACACCATTGCCAATGACACAGGTAACATGCTCACGCAAGATACCAGATGGGATAAGATGCAGAGCCGTCTTTTGGCCGTCGATCACCAGAGTATGACCAGCATTGTGACCACCCTGGAACCGCGCTACCAACGATGCTTTGTCGGTTAATAAATCGACGATCTTTCCCTTACCTTCGTCCCCCCATTGAGAACCAAGAATAACGACATTTTTACCCATAAGATTTCTTACTCGAAAAAAATTACACCACCTGACGTTTAAATCAGAACAACTTTTGAATCACATACTGACCATCTTGCTGCACCAGCTGACGATCACATTTTACTTCTTCATAATTGACTATCTGACCAGCAAACCCCTGCACAACTCGGTTGCCCTGACTGCGCAAGACGCCCACCTGCTGGTGACATACAGCATCATCTGTGTAGGGCACAAAGATACCTGCAGCTGAGCTACATTGACTATTTCCCTGTGATACCAATGACTTAAGATCAAAGGCGAACCCTGTTGCTGGACGCGAACGTCCAAAGGCTTCACCAACATGATCGTAGCGACCACCATTGCCCAATGCCTTGCCATAGCCCTGCACGTAACCGGCAAAGACAATACCGGTGTGATAGTGGTATCCGGGCGATTCGCCCAGATCCAAATATATGGTTACCTCATCGGAGGGAATAGCTGCAACCACCTGCTCAAGCTGAGCAATAGCGGCTAATACAGGTTCAGGTGCGCCGGCTAACGCCTGCTGAGCAGAGGCCAATACCTCGGCGCTACCCGCTAGCGTTGGCAACACATTGAGCCAGCCAGCTAGCTTGCTATCCTTAACATTGGTGGCAATCCAGCTGCTCAACTCACCACTAGCTTTGCGCTGTAGCAACTCGAATAATTGATTCTCTTGATCATTATCTAGATTGGCGACGGCCAGCAGGCCACGGAAAATATCGACATGACCTAGATCCAAATGCACATTATCGACACCGCTTGCCTTCAATGTCTGTAAAAACAGTTCGATAACTTCAATATCTGCGCTCAGTGTTGCTTCACCAAACAGCTCGACACCTAATGATATTGGCGTGCGTGATTCCAGAGGCCCGCGTGGACGTGTGTGCAATACAGTGCCCGCATAGCAAAGACGATTAGGCCCCTCTCGGCGCAGGCTGTGCGCATCCATCCTAGCGGTCTGGGGGGTAATGTCTGCGCGGATACCCATCATGCGACCACTAATTTGATCCGTCACGCGAAAGGTCATTAAATCGAGGTCGCTACCTGAGCCACTGAGCAGTGATTCGGTAAACTCTACCATTGGTGGGATAACCAGGTCATAGCCCCAGTTGTGATAGAGATCGAGAAGTTGGCGGCGCAGGTGCTCGACAGCCTGTGCCTGTTCTGGAAGCACTTCATCGACGCCATCCGGCAGTAACCAGCGATCTACATTTTTCACAGGAATCCCATATTAAAAGTCTAGCGCCAAAAAATCAGCAGAGCCAATCCACCGAGCATACTCAGCAGGCCAATTATTCTCATCGAGCGATCATCTACGGTGGCCAGAACTTGCGCCATGTTACGCCACCTGCTCGGTGCCAAAAAGGGCATAATCCCTTCAAATACCAGCATCAGGCCAACTGCTCTGGCTATATCTTCAAGCACTGTGATTCACCCCAAAACCGGCATAAAAAAACCGAGTTTCCCCGGTTCGCGAATTCTAACAAAATCGCCATCAATGTGGCAGAGGTTTTTGAACCAATTAAAATCTTTAAATGGTTCAAAAACACTCAAGACCCTTTTTACTGGGCACGCTGCTGATTTAAATACTTGAAGAAATCGCTATCTGGCTCCACCAACATAATATCTCCCTTGTTGGCAAACGAAGTCTTGTAGGCATTGAGGCTGCGCATAAAGGCATAGAACTCAGGATCCTGTTGATAGGCATCAGCATAGACAGCAGCGGCTTTAGCATCTCCTTCACCGCGCAGCTCTTCGGCATCACGATAGGCGTTTGCCAGTTCGATTGTTCGCTCACGATCAGCGGAGGCGCGAATCTTTTCGGCCTTCTCCTTACCCGTTGAACGCAACTCACGAGCTTCCTTGTCCCGCTCAGCGGTCATACGACGGAATACTTGACTGCTGACTTCCTGCGGAAGATCAATACGCTTGACCCTGACATCGACCACTTCAATACCGAGACTGGTAAGTACCGAGGCATTCAGTTCGTCAGTAATGTTTTTCATCAACAGGTCACGCTCACCAGACACCACCTCATGCAGAGTACGAGTACCAAATTGGTTTCTAAGACCGTTATTGACTCGATTGGCTAAGCGGTTATGGGCTACAGATTCAACACCACCGGTTGCCTTGTAGTAAGTTTCTACATTGGCGATCCGCCATTTGGCATAGGAATCTACAATCAGTCGTTTCTTTTCAACAGTGAAGAAACTGGCTGGCTGTGCATCTACTGTCAGGATTCGTGCATCAAAGATACGCACATTATCGACAAATGGGATTTTTACATGCAGGCCCGGCTCGATATCTGCCTCTACCAGTTTACCAAACTGCAGTTTCACCCCGCGTTCAAACTCGCTGACCACGTAGAGGGTGCTATTGGCACCGATCAGTAAAACCAGCAGCACGATGACTGTTTTCATTAAATTATTCATCGTCGTCTCTCCGATTGTATTTGATTGCTGTTGCGCTGAAGCTTGTCAATCACTTCATTGGCAATGCGATCAACCATTTGTGAATCACTTGTTGATCCTCTGGTCGAGCTAGCGGCATTGCCCTGCTGAACCAACTTGTCTAGCGGCAGGTAGAGCATATTATTGCCGCCTTCAGTGTCCATCAAAATCTTAGTACTGTTGCTCATGACCTGCTCTATAGCGTCAATATAAAGTCGCTCTCGAGTGACTTCTGGTGCCTTCTTGTACTCTCCCAGCAGAGTTGTAAAACGTTTCGCTTCACCCTGAGACTTAGACACTACCTGGGACAGATAACCTTCAGCTTCCTCGCGCAGTCGCTGAGCTTCACCACGAGCTTCCGGAATAATTCCGTTGGAGTAGGCCTGTGCTTCGTTGACCAACCGCTCCAGATCTTCCCGCGCCTTAATCACATCATCGTAGGCAGCTTTAACCTCTGTCGGTGGCCGCGCCTCTTCAATATTGATCTTGACTACGTTGATACCACTGTTATAAACGTCGAGCAGATCCTGAAGCTTCTGAGCAGTGCTGACGGCAACCTGTTCACGGCCCGTTGAAATCACACCATCCAGACCTGTGCTGCCGACAACATGGCGCAGTGCGCTGTCTGTTGCATGCTTGAGGCTGGTCTCTGGATCTTTAATGTTGAGTACAAAGTCTTTGGCATTGGCAATGTTGTACTGCACCGTCAATGAAATTTCTACAATGTTCTCGTCCTGAGTCAGCATTAGACCCCGCGCCGAATACTGTCGCTCTTCCGTCACCCTAACGGTTGTCACTGAGTCAACCACCGGAGGATTCCAGTTCAGACCGGAGCCCACTGTCTCGCTGTACTTGCCAAGACGCAGCACCACTGCCTGCTCTTTCTCATCGACCTGATAAAAGCCGAGCAGACCCCAAATAATAGCCAGCGCGACTATTGCGACGGGCAACAGACCTTTACTGCTACCGGCACCACCCCCAGATCCACCGCCAAATGCGGCAAACTTCTCTTTGAGTTTATTAATTGCTTCATCAATATCTGGTGGACCGCCATTTCCTCGATTACCACCCCAAGGATCTTTGCCGCCACCCGGTTCATTCCAGGCCATAATGTTCTCCAGTTTTAATAGTTAATCTATATTGGGCATTACTGCAGGAACTCCACCACACCTTTACAATGTGACCAAATCCTGTAATTTCAATCCCGAATTCTTGAGCAGGCGTAAAAAGTCGCTCTCCGCCAGCTTAATCTCCAAATTAATAGCACCTGAGTCCCCTGACTGCTCAGATAATACCGCTTTTTGGCTGTAAAGTGCGGCTCGAAATGCCCCTTGACTGGGCTGCAGCCGGATGTGCTCATGCACAATCTTATTGGGCAGGCATTCAACAACCGCTTGCAGTAGCAGCTCCATGCCCTTCCCCGCTAATGCAGAGACCCAAACAGCGATAGGAACACCCTGCTCATCCCGCTCTATATGTGGCTGCATATCGTCAAGCAGATCAATCTTGTTGTATATCATCAGTGATGGCAAGTCGTGCGCCTTAATCTCTTTTAACACTTCATTGACCCGCGCTATATTAACTGCTCGATCCTCTGCCGAGGCATCGACAATATGGAGCAGTAAATTTGACGACGCTGCCTCTTCCAAGGTAGCCCTAAAAGCATCCACCAAACGGTGTGGAAGGTGGCTGATAAACCCTACTGTGTCTGCGAATACCACTGGCCCCAACTCGGCCACATTGAGGCGCCGCATGGTCGGATCAAGTGTTGCAAACAGCTGATCTGCCACATACACCTCGGCACTGGTCAGCTTGTTAAATAATGTCGATTTCCCAGCATTGGTATAACCCACCAGCGACAAAGTAGGAATTTCTGACTTAGTCCGTGATCGCCGGCCCTGGTCGCGCTGCTTTCTAACCTTCTCAAGTCGCTGTTTTATAGACTTAATACGTTCTCGAACCAAACGCCGATCAGACTCTAACTGGGTCTCACCGGGCCCGCGCATACCAATGCCACCTTTTTCTCGATCCAGGTGAGTCCATCCGCGCACCAGTCTCGACGACAGATGCTGTAACTGCGCCAGCTCTACCTGAAGCTTGCCCTCATGAGTTCTGGCGCGCTGAGCAAAAATATCCAGAATCAAACCTGTTCTATCGAGCACGCGACATTTCAGTTCGGCCTCAATATTGCGTTCCTGACTGGGGGATAAATTATGATTAAAGATGACGAGTTCGGCATCAGCGCTTTTAATCGCCGCGCCAATTTCCTCAAGTTTGCCGGAACCGACAAAAAACTTGGCACTGGGGGAAGGGCGTGATCCGGTCAAAAATTCGACCGGATCGCCACCTGCAGAAATCACTAGCTCCTCAAACTCCCTGGGATCTTCAGGTTCGGACTCATTATTCAATTTTATATGAACAAGAACCGCGCGCTCGCCAGAATCAGGTCGTTCAAAAAACAATGACACCGTTTAGTAGTTGTCGTCGCCATAATTGCCAGCAGCATCGTCAAATCCCTGATCCGATGATCCGCCCTCACCGGCATTACCGGCAGGCAGGCGCACAGCGCGCGATGGGACAACTGTTGAAATTGCGTGCTTATAGACCATTTGGCTGACAGTATTCTTTAGCAGCACAACAAACTGATCGAAAGATTCAACTTGCCCCTGCAGTTTAATACCGTTAACCAGAAATATAGACACTGGGATTCTTTCTTTTCTTAGGACATTCAGAAAAGGGTCTTGTAGATTATGCCCTTTTGACATGGTACTACTCCTTAATATTGAAATTTCAATGGGTGCTGCAATTGTCGCAGCAAAAGTGTCCGTCCGGATTGCGTCTAGCCGTAGAGCAAATTCTACCCTTGCCCCATTTCACAGTATATGGGTGCTTGATTAAGAGTTTTCAAGCACTGATCAAGAATAATTTCTGCACTGAAATAACTGTCTCCGTTATCCACAGCTACTTGCGTTGCCCGGGGCCAGTTGCGCAGCCAAGTAATTTGCCGTTTAGCCAGCTGCCTTGTCGCAATCACGCCCTTTTCAATAGCTTCATCCAGCGTGCAATCACCAGCGCAATAATCCCAAATCTGTCGGTATCCTACGCAGCGAATGGCCGGTAAGTTTACATGCAAATCTCCACGCTGATAAAGCGCCTCAACTTCATCGACAAAGCCCTGACTGATCATTTTGCTAAAACGCTGTTCAATACGCTGATGAAGAAGAGCGCGATTTTCTGGCATCAATGCAAACTGTTGAATTTGGTAGTTGTCCTGTAGGCCACCCACAGAGGCCTTGGCCTGCAGTACAGACATCGGTGTACCTGTTATCTGATAGACCTCCAACGCCCGCTGGATTCTCTGAGAATGGTTGGGGTGCAGGCGCTGGGCGGTTTGCGGATCAACCTGCTGCAACTCTTGATAGAGGCTTGGCCAGCCCGATTCAGCTGCGCGCTGCTCTAACTGCCGGCGAATAACATGATCTGCCTCTGGCATTTCAGATAGGCCTTCGAGCAACGTTTTAAAATACATCATGCTGCCACCGACCAACAGCGGGATGCTTCCCGCTGCGCTGATGTCGGCCATTTCACGACGCGCATCGGCAAGAAAATCTGCCGCACTGTAAATATCCATAGGGTCACGAATATCAATCAGTCGATGGGGTGCTGCGGCCAAAGTCTCGGCATCGGGTTTGGCGCTACCTATATCGAGCTGGCGATAGATCTGAGCCGAGTCGACATTTATCAGCTCAACAGGCAAATGCTCACGCAGGGCAATCGCTAGATCGGTCTTGCCGCTGGCGGTCGGACCCATCACAAAAATGGCCTTTGGCAATGCTGGTTGATTCAAGATCTTATCGACCGCGCAAAAAGAGCTTGTCCAACTCATCGACTGTCATTTGCGACCAAGTGGGGCGACCATGGTTGCACTGACCGCTGCGCTCGGTCGCTTCCATATCACGCAGTAGCGCATTCATCTCGGGAATACTGAGCTTGCGATTGGCGCGCACTGAACCATGGCAGGCCATGGTCGAAAGGGTTTCATTAATATGGTGACGAATGCGGTCTGAGGTGCCGTGTTCGATCAGATCAGAAATCACATCTCGCAGCAGGGCTTCAACCTCAGAACCCCTCAAAATGGCTGGGATTTCACGCACAATAATACTTTCATTAGCCGCGCGTTCTACCACAAAGCCAAGCTGGGTGAACACCTCGGTACTCCGCTCGGCCATGTCTGCCTCGCGCTCGCTAACCGAAAGGCTCTCTGGAACCAGCAGCGGTTGCGAGGCCAGACCCTGGTCGTCAAACGCAGTTTTCATGCGCTCATAAGTAATGCGCTCATGGGCCGCATGCATATCGACAACAATCAGACCCTGGGCATTTTCAGCCAAAATATAAATACCTTTAAGCTGAGCTATGGCAAACCCCATTGGCGGGATATCGCCCTCTTCACTCGGCATCTCTGTTGCATAGAGCCCCTGATAGGCCGATATCGGTGTATTGACCCCAAAGCTTGGCGCCCGCGACTGAATGCTATAACCCTGAGAAGGCTCGGCTTGAGAAGAGGCGCCAAGCTCAACTGAAGGCCCAGAGGAAAACTGAATGGTCGATTGGCCCGCCTGTTGTACAGCATCTTGATCGCTATCGACAGCAACATCAGCCGACTGCAAATGATCCTGAGGTCGATCCTGCGACAGGGCCCTATTCAGGGTACTGTACACGAAACCATGAATGGAGCGACTATCCCGAAAGCGCACCTCGTGCTTGGTGGGATGCACATTGACATCGACATCAGCTGGCTCAATTTCAAGAAATAAAACAAAGGCAGGGTGACGGCCATGATACAAAACGTCCTGATAGGCTTGGCGCACCGCGTGGGATACCACCTTGTCACGAATGGCTCGACCATTGACAAAAAAGTGCTGTAAGTCGGCTTGACTGCGGGAAAATGTCGGCAGCCCCATCCAACCCCACAGGCGAATACCGGTGCGATCATTATCCACATACAACGCATCTTTCATAAAGGCGGGGCCGCAGATATCCGCCACCCGTTTTTCCTGCTCTGCCTGACTGATAGCCGGACGCAAATTTAACTGCGCTCGCTGGTTATGGCGCAGACTAAAGGCGATCTCCATCCGACTTAAAGCCAACTTTTTAATACTGTCGTCTATGCGGTTGTATTCAGTGCCCTCAGTGCGTAAAAACTTGCGCCGAGCCGGAGTATTAAAAAATAAGTCTCGCACCTCAACACTTGTGCCCTGAGGGTGCGCTGCGGGCTGCAGCTCTACTTCCATATCACGCCCCTCTGAAACAGCCTTCCAGCCACTGCTATCCCCGGAGTTCGAGGTCAGTGCCAAGCGCGATACCGAGGCAATACTGGCCAGTGCCTCTCCGCGGAAACCCAGTGTCGCCACGGCTTCCAAATCTTCGAGATTATCAATTTTACTGGTTGCATGACGGCTTAGTGCCAGCGCCAACTCATGTTCGGGAATACCATGACCATCGTCGCGAATTTTAATCAACTTGACGCCGCCCTGTTCGATATCGATATCAATGCGTTTAGCACCGGCGTCAAGGCTATTTTCCACCAGTTCTTTAAGCACAGAGGCGGGGCGTTCGACCACCTCACCAGCAGCAATCTGATTGGCTAATTGCGGACTGAGTATCTTGATACCAGACATGCCTTGTAACCTTTAACTAGAGGGGATTAAAATTTTCTGTCCGATGCGAATCGAACTGGATTTCATTTTATTGTAGCGCACAATTTTTCTGACCGAGGTGTTATAGCGAACCGCAATTTCTGACAATGTATCACCACGGGCAATAACATAACTCTGCTCTATATTCCCGCCATTTTTTGCCAGTAGAGTGCCCACTGGAGGGCTGTCTGCATAGTACTGCACGAGTCCCTGATAAATGGCATTGGCCATTTTTCTCTGATAGCTGCGAGTGCTCAGGTCCCGGGCCTCTTTGGGGTTAGATATAAAACCAGTTTCAATCAGCAGCGACGGCACATCTGGTGATTTAAGGACCATAAATCCAGCCTGCTCAACTTTTTTCTTATGCAGTCTGGCGACGCCACCCATATTTTTAAGTACATATCTACCGGCATCCAAACTGCTGCTGACTGTCGCAGTCTGAGATAAATCTAGCAGCACACCTTTGAGCACATCATCGGGGTAATCGTTGAGGCTCAGTGAACTGGCACCACCGATTAAATCTGCACGGTTTTCTTTAGCGGCCAAAATAGTTGCCGCTTCACTGGTTGCGCCTTTGGTCGACAACGCATACACCGAAGCACCATAGGCTTTGGGATTGGTAAAGGCATCGGCATGAATCGAGAGAAAGAAATCTGCACGCTTGTCGCGAGCAATCTTCGTTCGTTTTGGCAGGGAGATATAATAGTCTCCTGTACGCACTAACTCCCCCTGGAAATACGGGTTGTTATCAAAAAGTGCTTCCAGTTTCTGTGCAATCTGTAAGGCGACGACTTTTTCACGCACCCGACGCGGACCCAGAGCACCTGGATCTTCACCACCGTGACCGGCATCGATAGCGATAATAATTTTGCGATTTTTCTTCTCTATAATCTGCTCTACCGAGCGGCTGACCGAGCGTTTTTTATCGTATAGATCGATCACCAATCGATTGCCGTACTGCTCGTTGGCTGTCAGGCTGAAGCTTTTTGGACTCACCTTGGTCTTGAGGTCTAGCACCACGCGCAGTCCGGTTTTATTGCGCACTGCATGGCGAATTTTAGCAATAGATGTGGTGCTGAGATCGAGCTTGTCCAAGGCCGTTTTTAATGACACATCAGCAATATCGACCACCAGTCGATCAGGCTTATCGAGGGTGATTAACTGATGCTCTGCGGCGCTGCTAAGATCAAATACCAGCCGCGTTTTATCCGGCGCACGCCACAGTCTAACGGACTCTACGTCCGCCGCCATAGAGGGCATCGCATATAGCGGCGCTATAAAACTTATCGCCGTTACCATGCCGCATAGGCTCCAGCAGCTGGCCCAGCGGCTATCCTGTTGTTTTTTCGCGCCTAAAAGTAACCGCCAATCAAAGCTCAATTTATACCCCAGACTTAGCTAGTTGATTTACCAACTGCTGACCAACATGTGATTGCGCCTGCAGAGTAACACAGCGCCCCTCCCCAGAGTCACTGATAAGGATACCGACGTCTGCTGCAGGTAAAAAACCTGCGCCCCGCTCCGGCCATTCTATCAAGCAGAGAGCTGCATCCAATAGATAATCGGCGAAACCCATATATTCTAGCTCTTCTGGATCCAGCATACGATAGAGGTCAAAATGATACACAGCCCCCAACCCAAGTTGGTAGGGTTCAACCAATGTGTAGGTTGGGCTTTTAACATTACCTACATGGCCAAGTCCCTGCAAAATGCCACGACTCAAAGTGGTTTTTCCTGCACCTAGGTCACCTTGCAAAGTCATAATAACTGGACTGCTGGCGGGCCTGACAGATAACAGCGCAGAAGCTAGCTGACGGCCAAAATCAACCATCGCAGTTTCGCTGACGAGCTCAGTATCGACCGCCGCTAAAACCTTTGTCGCGGCAATGGTCACAGAGATGTCCGATCTATATTGTTTAACAGATTGCGTATATAAGGCAGCAGATCAGAGGCGACCATGCCCCTTCCACCCTGCTCCGCAGCGGCCAAATCTGCCGCACAAGAATGTAGACAACACCCCAGCTCAGTGGCTATTTGTGAGCTCAGACCCTGAGCCATCAGACCGCCGATAATGCCACTTAAAATGTCACCCATCCCTGCGGTGGCCATGGCCGGATTACCGTAGGGGCACACTTTAACCGGCGCGCCCTGCGCACTGGAAATCAGACTGCCAGGTCCTTTAAGTAACACCACGGCATTATATTTTTGCTGTAACTGCGCCACGGCGCTAAAGCGATCAGCTTCAATGTCAGCCACTGTCAGCCCCAGAAGTCGAGCTGCCTCACCCACATGAGGTGTCAGCACCCATTGCGAACCATCCGGCTTGGGTACCACACGACCCTCGGCAAGAATATTTAAGCCATCGGCATCAATCACCATAGGTAAGTTTGCAGCCACGGCTTTTTGCATAAGCTGCTCTGACCATGAGGAGCGGCCCAGACCAGGACCAGTTACTAAAACAGTGGGGCGATCTAACAACGGCTCTAACTGCTGCCCAGAAGCGACACCGCAGGCCATGATTTCTGGCTGACGCGCCAATACAGCAGCAACATGCTCCGGTCTTGTGGCCACACTGGCCATACCTGCACCGACTTTCAAACAGGCCTCAGCTGCCATAATGGCAGCACCACCAAAACCATGGTCACCTCCCACAATCATGCCGTGACCGCGCTGGGTTTTGTAGGCGTTTACCTCAGGCTCTGGTAGCTGCTCCAACAGATCATCGAGATCCATCAACTCAGCACTCGCGTCTACCTGCTGAAAAATGTCGTCCGCCACATTCAGTGAATCGTAGATAACCTCACCAGAAACAGCCGGCCCACGACCACTAAATAGACCCTGTTTGGCGCCAATAAAAGTCAGTGTAATATCTGCCTGCACCGCAACAGTTTGTACGGCACCTGTATCGCTGTTGAGTCCTGAAGCAATATCCACCGAAATGACAGGCAATCCAGATTGATTAATTAAGCTAATCGCCTGCGCATAGGGTTGGCGCAGATCGCCACTAAAGCCAGTTCCCAGCAAACTGTCGACAACCACTCCCTCGTCCAGCAGGATATCCGTGTCAACGCTGTAGAAACTGACATTGGCCTGCTCGGCAAACTGCTTCGCCAAGACTGTATCTGCACTGAGGTTGCCGCCCACTTCGAAACAGCGTACGGCTATATTTTTCTCCGCTGCCAGAGCCGCCACTATATAGCCATCGCCACCATTGTTGCCAGAGCCACAGAATACATTGAGCAAACTGGGCGTCCCAAAGGCATCTAGAAGTTCAGACAGCACTGCACGGCCAGCTCGTTTCATTAAAACAATGCCCGGTGTGCCATGCTCTTCGATCGCCAAACGGTCGAGTTCGCGAACGGATTTGGCAGTAAATAAAGCGTCTTGAATAAGAGTGTGCGACATGAAGCGAATATCCCCGTAAAATTGACGCAATTATAAGCTAGAACAGTCGCCAACACATGCATAACAAGCTAACTGAAAAAGAACAGCTCGCCATTCTCGCCGACAAAATTAAGGCTTGGGGTTCTGAGCTGGGCTTTCAGCAGGTCGCCATCGCTGAGCCAGATCTGAGTCAGGCCTCAGAGCGCCTCAATAAATGGCTCGCGGATGGCTTTCAAGGCTCTATGCAGTGGATGGGTGAGCATGGTGATAAGCGCTATGTGGTGGATAAGCTCGTCGACCAAACGGTGCGCGTGATCTCGGTGCGCATGGATTATCTGGCTGATAGTAATATGGTCGCAGTGCTTAAAAATGACAATAAAGCCTATATCTCCCGCTATGCTCTGGGCCGCGATTATCACAAGCTAATTCGCAAACGCCTGGCTGCGCTGGTCAGCAAAATTGAAACCGAGATACCGGAACTACAGCTTTCGCAGCGACCCTTTGTAGACAGTGCGCCGGTTATGGAAAAACCACTGGCAGAACAGGCTGGACTGGGATGGATTGGCAAGAACACGCTATTGCTCAATGACAGCGCCGGCTCCTGGTTTTTTCTCGGCGAGATATACACCTCCCTGCAGTTACCTGCGGATCGTAGCGAACAGGACAACCGCTGCGGTAACTGTCGTGCCTGTTTAAAGATTTGTCCCACCGATGCTTTCCCCGAACCCTATGTGCTGGATGCGCGAAGATGTATCTCCTATCTCACTATTGAAAGCAAAGATGCGATACCAGAGGAGTTGCGCCCATTGATGGGCAATCGGGTATTCGGTTGCGATGACTGTCAGATTATCTGTCCATGGAATCGCTTTGCATCAAAGACCAAAGAGGATGATTTTAGTCCCAGACATAATCTGGATGACCCAGACCTGGTGACCCTCTTTAACTGGCGGCCTGAGGAATTTTTAGATAAGACTGCCGGCTCGCCAATACGCCGCATTGGTCATGAACGCTGGTTGCGCAACCTCGCGGTGGGACTAGGCAATGCCAGTGCTTCGGAAGAGATACTGCAGCAGCTTGAAGCCAAGGCAGAACATCCCTCAGCACTGGTGCGTGAGCATGTGCAATGGGCCATAAATCAACAGAAGCTAAAGTTAGAGCAGCTTGAATAAAAAGCCTTTAGGGACGGATGAAAACGTCGCGGTAGTAAGCCAGTTCGGCAATTGAATCATAGACATCGTCCATCGCCAGATGACTGCCCTTCTTGGCAAAACCATTTAATAACTCGGGCTTCCAGCGTCTAGCCAACTCTTTAATCGTGCTGACATCTAGATTGCGATAGTGGAAAAATTCAGCCAGCTCGGGCATATATCGAACCAGAAAGCGGCGATCTTGACCAATGGTGTTGCCGCACATAGGTGACTGCCCTGCTGGGACCCAGTCGCGCAAAAAATCAATGGTTTGAGCCATGGCCTGAGCCTCTGTAATCTGACTCTGGCGCACAAGTTCAGTAAGGCCTGAACCACCATGCTGTTTAGTGTTCCACTCGTCCATGCCATCAAGTAGGTTGTCATCCTGATGAATAACCAGAGATGGCCCCTCGGCCAGAACATTTAAATCGCTGTCTGTGACTACCGTTGCTATTTCAATAATACGTTCTACCAGAGGATCTAATCCGGTCATTTCAAGATCAATCCAGATCAGGTTAAGTGCATTGGTATTGGTCATAGATCTATCCGCTTACGAAGGTTGCGTTCAAAATGTAACTGAGGGCGTTTATGCTATATCCTTGCAACCGATAAGACCAGTGATGGTCGTTTTTTACAATGAGTAAAAGTGGTAGATGAGCAAACGAAGACTTAGTGATCGCCAGAAAGATCGTATCCAGTCCATTCAGGAACGACGGCGAGAGCGCGCCACCGCAAAAAAGGCGGTCAGTGACGAAGATCTGCAAAATCTCACCGCCCTAGGACCGGAAATTACCGGCACTGTTATTACTAACTTTGGGGCCCAGGTTGATATTGAAGGCGCCGAAGAACCCTATAAAGGCAGCATCGTCCGCTGCCATATGCGCGCCAATCTTGAAAGTCTGGTGACCGGCGATTTGGTTATCTGGCGCCATGCAGAACCCCATGGCGTAGTGGTAGCTCGGCAAGAGCGCAAATCAGAGCTTATTCGTCCAGATATCTACGGCAAGCTGCGTCCCGTTGCGGCCAATATTGATCGTATTGCCATTGTCTTCGCCCCCAAGCCCACGCCTTTTAGCAATCTGCTTGATCGCTATCTGGTGGCCGCTGAATTTCAGGGTATAAAACCTGTTCTGATACTCAATAAAACCGATATGCTCAGCGATGCAGACTATACCGATGTGCAGCAGCTGGTCTCAGACTACCGTTTTATCGGTTATGAGGTTTTAATGGTGTCGGCAAAAACCCAGCAAGGTATGGCCGAGCTGCAACAGTATCTGGCCAATCAAACCTCAATATTTGTCGGCCAATCCGGTGTTGGCAAATCATCCCTGCTCAATCATTTACAGCCGGAGGCCAATATGCAGATAGGTCCGCTGTCTATCGGCAAAGAAAAAGGCACCCACACCACCACCGCGTCGCGACTTTTTCATCTCGAGGGCGGCGGTGTATTGATTGATTCACCAGGCATTAGGGAGTTCGCCCTTACCCATCTCAGTGCGAATAAGGTAATTGAAGGCTTTGTTGATTTTCACCCCTATCTGGGCCACTGCAAGTTTCGTGACTGTAAGCACGACAAAGAGATTGGTTGCGCGCTTATAGCTGCTGTTGAGGCCGGCAAGATACTTCCCGGCAGACTGCACAACTATCGACAGATTATTCTCTCTCAAGAATCGGATCGCCCCTAGCCTAAAAGTGTTAAGATCCCGCGCCGACCAAGGACCAACAATGACAACCATACCTCGCCTGTTAGAACCTCAGGATCTGCAATCCCTGATTGCAGATAATCAGCCTCTCGTTATAGTCGATCTGTGTAATCAAGCGCTGTATAACCAGAAGCATGTGCCGGGCGCAGTGCACCTGCCGAGCAATGCCCTGGTCGCTGGCACCGCACCAGCACCAGGAGCGCATCCAGGCATTGAACAGCTTAATAAGATCGTCAATTACCTCGGCATCGACGACAGTAAGCATGTGGTTGTCTACGATGATGAGGGCGGTGGCTGGGCGGGTCGATTGGTCTGGTCCCTAGACTTACTTGGTCTCACCAACTGGTCCTATTTAAACGGTGGCATAGTGCCCTGGATTAAAGAGGGCTTCACCACCGAGGCCGAGGCCAATCAACCACAGAGTATCAGTACCAATACAGCGAGCGAATTTATCAATCCACATGCATTGATTAGCACACAGCAGATAATGACTTCGCTAGACAGTGATAACTTTACAGTTTGGGACGCCAGAAGTCCCGGCGAATACAGCGGCGCCATGGTTCGAGCAGCCCGCGGCGGGCATATTCCCGGGGCCATCAATCTCGAATGGACTGAGCTTATGGATCAACAGCGAAATCTGCGCATCCGTGACAATGCTCAGCAAATACTCGACACTGTTGGCCTCAATAGAGATTTAACCATTGCCACCCATTGTCAGAGCCATCATCGCTCCAGCTTTACTTATATGGTGGCGCGTATCCTCGGCTATAAAAATATTTGTGGTTATGATGGTTCCTGGGCCGAATGGGGTAACAGTGAAGATACACCGATTGAGCTCGGCCACCAGTGACTTTTAATTAAACACAAGAGATTTAAAATTATGGCCCATCGCGCCGACCTGTTTGTTGCTCTGCAACGCGTTCTCCCTAAGCATATGCTGTCACGCTTAATTGCCAAGGCCGCTGAATCAAACACTCGCTGGTTGAAAAATATTTTGATTAGCCGTGCTATCAGTGCATTTAATATCAATATGGATGAGGCCTTAAGCGACGACCTCAATGACTATGAAAACTTTAATGCGTTTTTTACCCGGGCATTGAAAGAGGGTGTTAGACCCGTCGACGCCGAGACTAAAAGTATTGCCTGTCCCGCTGATGGCGCTATTAGTCAGGCCGGTCCCATCAGTAAAAATAAAATTTTACAGGCCAAAGGTATCGACTACTCGACAGGCCGTCTACTCGGCTCTACCGCAGAGGCAAAACTCTATGAGGACGGCAACTTTGCCACTATCTATCTGTCACCGCGCGACTATCACCGAGTGCATATTCCTCTGGCGGGCAAGCTGATTAGCACACGTTATATTCCCGGTGAGCTATTTTCTGTCAATGATCAAACCGCTCAGGCACTGCCCGGTTTATTTGCTCGCAATGAGCGACTGGTATGTGAATTTGACTCCGATGAGGTCGGCACCTTTGCGATAATATTTGTCGGCGCCATGCTGGTCGCTGGCATTGAAACTGTTTGGGGAGGTTTTGAGCAACCTGGGCCTGGGGCAGTGCGCGAAACTGATTTCTCCGATCAGTCAATAAGCTTTGTAAAGGGTGATGAGATCGGACGCTTTAAGTTTGGCTCAACAGTGATTATGTTATTTCAAGATCAAAAAACTCGCTGGACTGATAATATAGAAGCCCATGCCACTGTGTGCATGGGAGAAAAAATCGGCACTTTTGCTTGATCAGATAACTGAGCAGTTTTTAACTCGCAAAGCGCTCCCTTAGCGCAGAGAAGAACCCTTTGTTACGCGGTGCTGGTGCTGTGGTTATATCCATCACTGCATCGGCGTTGGCCGCACTAAAAGGTCTGGCGATTAAATTCTCCAGCAAACTATATTCGATACCAAAGCTATCCGGCTCTATATCTCTAATAATTGCCAATTTTTTTACATCCAGGGAACGGCGTTTACCAAAGTTTTTCAAACGCGTGAGCGCCTGCTGTTGATTTTTTTAAATCAACAAAAATACATTGCGCATCTGGCTCAGTAATTTTATCGAACACGGCAATACGTGGCGCCAAACGCGACTTGGCATTCTGCTCAACAACCATGCCACAGTCACCAGTGGTAAGCTCGACAATAGTCCCTGCGGGATAAAGACCTACGGACTGAATAAACTCCAGCACTAAATTTTCGGGAAATGCTGAACCACGCAATTCGTAGAGTCGCCCGGTTGCCTGAGATGGAGATAAGGTGTCACCCGCCTCACGAGGATTGCAGAGCATATCAAAATCTGAGGCGATTCCAACTACAGAGGCAAGAAATGGGATACGACTGCCAGACACACCTTTGGGAAAGCCACTGCCATTAAAGCGCTCGCAGTGGAATTTAATAATATTTAAAACTCGACGATTTTCAAATCCGGCCTGATGCAGTTGCTCGACACTTTGGCTGACAAAGCTGCGATATTCTGTCTCCTCCTCGACATTGCGATTAGCGTTGAGCAGCAGGGCGCGATCCAGTTTCACTTTGCCCACATCTTTTAGCATGGTAGCTAAACAGAGGTCTTTTAACTCATCAACCGCGAGACCAACATGACGTCCAAACTGTGTGGCCCAGAGCGATGATCGCACAGCATGGTCATGGGAGTGAGCATCTTTTGCACGCAGTCTCAACAACCAGATAAACGCGCCGGGACAGCGAATAACACTGTCAACCATATCGTCGACGGACTCCTGCAATTGCTCCTGATTAAAGGCGCCGCCGCGAACAAGCTGCCTGGTTGCCAGAGTTAAACAGCCAATAAGATTATTCATTACACGCCTTGCGGCAGGAATCTCTTTGGCCAACTCGACGGTTTTTCTATAGGTGTTGGGCTTAACTAAAAAATTGGCAGGATTGCGATTGCTGACTTCTGTACGCGTTCTAGATCGCCCTGAAATCTGTGCAGCACGGGTATCTATTTTGACGCCAAAGTTGGCAGGGGCGTTAGAAGAAGTAGAGGCTACATCAAGGGGTGAACTGCCCTTTTCGGTGTCGACAAACACATAGTCGCAATAGGCTTTGACTCTGGATATATCAGCGCCTGTTTTAATCACAAAGCCCTGAATTGGGAAAGGCGTTTCCGCCCACGGCTTATCGAGCGCAGAGACAAACATCCCCACATCAAGCTCATGTATAAAAACCTTTAGTTGCTTTAACGACATACAATCCACATAACTCTAATCCATTAGATATCACTACAGTGGCTACCACTTAACTGTAGAGAAGGAATGTAAAGACTTCATGACTCCATGCTGTGCTCTGACTAACAGTTCTGATAAATATAGACTAAGAATCAATCCAACTGATTACTAGTTTGCAGAAAACTTGTGAACTGCATCGATAAAGACTTTGACGTTAGCCGGATCAATATCTGGCGTGATGCCATGTCCAAGATTAAAGACATGTCCAGGATTATTACCAAATGACTTTAGAATATTGGCGACCTCAAGCTCAATAGTGGCGGGATCAGCTCTTAGTACTGCGGGATCCATATTGCCTTGCAGAGCAACCTGCTCGCCTACTCGACCTCGCGCTAAACCAATATCGACAGTCCAGTCTAAGCCCAGACAATGACAGCCTGTTGCAGCCATCGCCTCTAACCAGTGGCCTCCGCCTTTGGTAAATAATATAACCGGGATTTCTCGACCATCGACATGGGTGGTTAAACCGCGCACAATCTTTTCCATATAGGCGAGAGAAAATTCCTGATAGGCCGCATGACTCAGCGCCCCACCCCAGGTATCGAAAATCTGTACAACCTGCGCACCTGCTCGAATCTGTGCATTTAAATAATCAATCACTGACATCGCCAATTTATCGAGTAATTGATGCATCAGCTCGGGCTGGGTATACAGCATTGTTTTGGCACGGGCAAAGTCGCGGCTGCTCTGACCTTCGACCATATAGGTTGCCAATGTCCAAGGGCTGCCGGAAAAACCTATTAGCGGAACGCGGCCATTTAATTCGCGGCGTATCATGCTCACCGCATCGGTGACATAACTCAGGTCAGAGGCGGTATTAATCACCTCTAACTTTTCAATATCGGCTTCAGTTCTAACCGGCTTGCGAAATTTAGGGCCCTCGCCCTCTTCAAAATAGAGGCCCAGTCCCATAGCGTCTGGAATAGTCAGAATATCCGAAAATAAAATCGCCGCATCCAGCGCATAGCGCTCGAGTGGCTGCAGGGTCACTTCACAGGCCAATTCGGTATTTTTACACAGACTCATAAAGTCGCCGGCCTGAGCCCGTGTCGCGCGATACTCTGGCAGATAACGCCCAGCCTGACGCATCATCCAAACTGGCGTGCGATCTACTGGCTGCCGCAATAGGGCCTTTATAAAGCGATCATTTTTTAGTTCAGACATTTATTTCTCTATGCTGTAGTGTTTGTAGAAATTCCATTTTAGACATCGAGGTAATCGAGGATTCCCTCTGCGGCCTGACGACCTTCCCACACCGCTGTCACCACCAAGTCTGAACCGCGCACCATATCGCCACCGGCGAATATCTTTGGGTTGGTGGTTTGGAATGGATAGGTTTGCTCTTCGGCTGCCAGCACTGCACCCCAGTCAGCGGTATCTACTTTTATGCCAGTCAACCATTCTGGTGGACTGGGCTTAAAACCAAACGCAACCAGCACCGCATCGGCGGGAAGTATCTCTTCACTGCCAGGCACCACTTCAGGGCGGCGGCGACCATTGGCATCGGCCTCACCCATAGTCGTGCTGACGACTTTGACGCCTTCGACATTGCCATCGGCATCAGCGATCAGCTCAACTGGCTGCATATTAAATTTAAATACCACGCCCTCTTCACGAGCATTTTTTACTTCTCGGCGCGAACCCGGCATATTTTCTTCATCGCGACGATAGGCACAGGTCACACTGGTTGCGCCCTGGCGGATCGAAGTGCGATTGCAATCCATCGCCGTGTCACCGCCACCCAGAACAACAACACGCTTGCCCTTGAGGCCAATAAACTCATCTTCAGATTTTTCAAAACCGAGATTGCGATTGACATTGGAAACCAAAAACTTCAATGCTTCGTGGACGCCGCCCAAATCTTCACCGGGGAAGCCACCTTTCATTGTCGTGTAGGTACCCATGCCAAGGAAAACCGCATCGTATTCATTGAGCAGTTCATCGATCATGACATCTTTGCCAATCTCGGTACTTAGGCGGAACTCGACGCCCATACCTTCAAGAACATCACGACGGGTGCGAATCACTTCTTTTTCCAACTTAAACTCGGGGATACCAAAGGTTAGCAGCCCGCCAATTTCTGGGTAGCGGTCAAAGACGACCGGTTTAACACCACTGCGAACCAGAATATCTGCACAGCCAATACCAGCTGGACCCGCACCAATAATGGCCACTTTTTTATCCGTCCAAACCACTTTTGACATATCGGGACGCCAGCCCATGGCCAGCGCTGTGTCAGTAATATATTTTTCAACTGAACCAATGGTAACGGCGCCAAAGCCATCATTTAATGTACAGGCACCTTCACAGAGGCGGTCCTGAGGACAGACGCGGCCGCAAACTTCAGGCAGTGAGTTGGTCTGATGACTGAGCTCTGCCGCCTCTATCAAATTGCCTTCGGCAACCAGCTGTAACCAATTGGGAATATAGTTGTGAACTGGGCATTTCCACTCGCAGTAAGGGTTACCACAGGACAGGCAACGGTGCGACTGAGTGGCTGCCTTTTGCTCAGTAAAGGGATCATAGATTTCAACAAACTCTCCGACACGGCGCTTCATATCGCGCTTGGGCGGATCGACTCTCTCTACATCGAGAAATTGAAACTGATTATTCGGTCTTGCCATATTTATATTCTCTATTGCTGTTTGCGTTACTGCGGATTGGCATGTGCCTGAGCCAAGAGGCTATTCAGGCTAGCCGCTTTTGGTTTTACTAACCAAAACCGCGACGCATAATCGGAGAAATTACTCATTATTTCATGGGCCCATTCACTGCCCGTCTCATTGACATGATTTCTGATCATGGTTTTGAGGAATGCGCGATGGGACTCCACTGATTCAGAGGTCACGCGCTGTATATCGACAAGTTCCATATTGTAACGATCAACAAAATTTCTATCTAAGTCGAGCACATAGGCAAATCCACCGGTCATGCCGGCACCAAAATTATAGCCGGTGGGACCCAGTACAGTAACGATCCCGCCAGTCATATATTCGCAGCAGTGATCGCCAGCACCCTCAACAACAGCCACGGTGCCAGAGTTGCGCACTGCGAAGCGTTCGCCAACGGTACCCGCCGCATACAGTCTTCCGCCGGTTGCGCCATAAAGACAGGTATTACCCATAATCGGCGACTGGTTTGATTTAAAGCCGCTCTCAGCGGGCGGGCGCAGTACTAGCTTGCCGCCAGCCATACCTTTGCCTACATAGTCGTTGGCATCACCTTCCAGATAAATTTCTAAACCACCGGCGTTCCAGACACCCAGAGACTGCCCTGCGACACCCTTGAGATTGAGCTTAACGGGGGTCTCACCCATGCCTAGGTTGCCGTATCGCTTGGCGATTTCGCCAGATAGACGAGCGCCAATCGAGCGGTCACAGTTATTGACGCTGTAGTCAAGACTGATTCCCGACTGGGATTCGATGGCAGACATTGCATCGGCAACCATACGCTCAGCAAGCAGGCCTTTGTCGAGGGGCTCATTTTTTGGCTCGGTACAGAACTGTGGTTTGTCAGCAATCTCTGCACGGTCCTCAATCAGCGGACTCATATCAAGATTACGTTGCTTGCTGGTTGCGCCCGGCAGCGTTTCCAATAAATCAACGCGACCAATCAAGTCTTGTAACGAACGTACGCCTAAAACGGCCATCCACTCGCGCGTTTCCATGGCCACAAACTTAAAGAAGTTGCCGGCCATCGCCACTGTGCCGCGATAATGATCGTTACGCAGTCGGTCATCCTGAGTAGCTACACCAGTGGCACAGTTATTGAGATGACAGATACGCAGATACTTGCAGCCCAGAGCTACCATGGGACCAGTACCAAAGCCAAAGCTCTCAGCGCCCAGTATTGCCGCTTTAACCACATCCAGACCGGTTTTGAGACCACCATCTGTCTGTACCCGGACTTTTTCACGCAGGTCGTTGGCCCGCAGTGTCTGGTGAGTTTCGGTCAAACCAAGCTCCCAGGGAGATCCGGCATGACGAATAGAACTTATCGGGCTCGCAGCAGTACCACCGTCATATCCGGAGATAGTAATCAAGTCGGCATAGGCCTTGGCCACACCAGCTGCAATTGTGCCCACACCGGGACGCGATACTAATTTGACAGAAATCAGGGCGCTGGGGTTGACCTGCTTGAGATCAAAGATCAGCTGCGCCAGATCTTCAATCGAGTAAATATCATGGTGCGGTGGCGGTGAGATCAGCGTCACCCCCGGAACCGAGTAGCGCAGTCTGGCGATCAGCGCATTGACCTTACCACCGGGCAGCTGACCGCCCTCACCTGGCTTGGCACCCTGAGCGACTTTAATTTGAATAACTTCAGCACTGGAGAGATAAGCTGGCGTCACACCAAATCGGCCCGATGCCACCTGCTTAATTTTTGAAGACCTGATGGTGCCATAACGGGCCGGATCTTCGCCGCCTTCGCCTGAATTTGAGCGTCCGCCAAGGGTATTCATGGCTTCCGCCAAAGATTCATGGGCTTCCGGAGACAGTGCACCCAATGACATGCCGGCGGAATCAAAACGTTCCAAGATAGACCCGATTGGCTCTACCTCGTCCAAGTCTATGGCACTGGCTTTATCACTGATAGAGAGCAAGTCGCGCAGAGTGGCTGCAGGTCTTGTATTGACCAGCAGAGCATAGTCCTTCCACAGCTTGTAATTACCGGTCTGCACCGCTTCGTGCATAGTCTGCACAACGTCCGGGTTGTAGGCATGGTATTCCTGACCATGGACATATTTTAGCAGGCCACCGGGACTGATTGGTTTACGCACCTTCCAGGCAATGGTGGCAAGTTCATTTTGATCCTGTTCCAGATCGGCAAAGGTTGCACCCTCGAGCCGACTCGTCAGGCCTGGGAAACACAGATCAATAATCTCCGAATTTAAGCCTATAGCTTCAAATAATAGTGCGCCACGGTAGGAGGCAACTGTAGAGATACCCATCTTTGACAGGATCTTCAACAGGCCTTTGTTAATGCCTTTGCGATACTGCTTAAACGCGGTGTCAACGTCTACTAGCAGCTCACCACTGCCAATTAGATCACAGAGCACATGGTAGCTGAGGTAGGGATACACAAGCGAGGCACCACAGCCGATCAATGTGGCTATCTGGTGCGAGTCGCGAGCATAGCCGGTGCTGACGACAATATTTGTGTCACAGCGCAGGCCCTGTTCGACCAAAAAGTTGTGCACTGCCCCACAGGCCAACAGCGAGTGGATAGGCTGCTTTCCTTCGGCAATATTGTGATCGGAGAGAATACAGATAACAGTACCCTCGCGGACCGCATCGGCGACCTCTAAACATATGCGCTCAATAGCCTGTTTGAGGTTTTCCTCGTTAACGTCATAATTAAGAGCAAACTTCTTGACGGGGAAATCATCGAATTCATTGAGCTTTAGAGCGTAGTATTTACGTGGCGAGAGTACCGGGCTGGACAGACCAATGCGCTGTCCCACCAGTGGGTTCTCCTGGAACATGCTCTGTTCGCGACCCAGCTCAACGCCCAGGGACATTACCACTGCCTCACGCAGCGGATCTATCGGTGGATTGGTTACCTGAGCGAATTGCTGACGGAAATAATCAAATGGGTTGCGATGCTTGGCCGACAGCACAGCCATCGGCGTATCGTCACCCATCGAGGCCACAGCTTCTTGGCCACCTTCAGCCAACGGACGCAGTACCTGATCACGCTCTTCAAAAGAAACCTGAAACATCTTCATATAGGTCTTTATCTGATCACGACTCAGGGTGCCTTCCAGCTCAATGCTGTCCATATCGAAGCTGGATTCAACCGCAAAGCGACCTTCACGCAACCATTGTTTGTAGGGTTGGCGAGCGGCAAGCTCGTCTTCTACTTCGTCGCGGAACATAATGCGACCCTGCTCGGTATCGATAGAGAGGATATCTCCGGGGCCAAGACGGCCCTTGGCGACTACATTTTCCGGCTCATAATCATAGACGCCGACCTCCGATGCCACGGTAATCATATCGTCACTGGTCATAACCCAGCGCGATGGGCGCAGACCGTTCCTATCCAGTGTACAGACGGCAAAACGGCCATCGGTAATAACCAGCCCAGCGGGGCCATCCCAGGGCTCTTGATGCATAGATAAGTAGTCATACAGCGCGCGATGGTCCGGATTGCGGTCCCCAACATTCTGCCAGGCCGGTGGCACCAGCGTGCGCACAGCCAGATGTAAGTCCATCCCGCCAGTAACTAGCATCTCAAGCATATTATCCAGGCTTGAAGAATCTGAGCCGGTGCGGTTAACCAGAGGAGCGGCTTCCTGTAAATCAGGCAGCAGATCAGTTTTGTACTTGGGGGTGCGCGCCACAGACCAGTTGCGGTTGCCAACAATGGTGTTGATCTCGCCGTTGTGAGCGAGCATTCTAAAGGGCTGTGCCAGTGGCCAGCGTGGCATAGTATTGGTCGAGAAACGCTGGTGAAATACGCAGATTGCAGTCTCCAGACGCTCATCTGCCAGATCCAGATAAAAGCCAGGCAAATCCACCGGCATCATTAGGCCTTTATAACTCAAAATATTGGTACCCAGACTGGCTATATGAAAGCTGTCATCGCCCTCCAACCTGATCTCAGCCTTACGCCGACCCATGTAGAGCCGAGCGCTGAACTGTTTTTCGTCACTAATCTCACCTGGGCCGACAAACACCTGCTCAAAAGCCGGCAGTGATTCTATGGCGATAGGGCCGAGGCAATCTGTATCTGTGGGGACTTCTCGCCAGCCTAGAATGGTTAAGCCCTGATTGACAAGCTCTTGCTCAATAATCGCTTTGGCCGCACTGCGCTGCTCAGGGTCGGTATTTAGCATGACCGCGCCTACCGCATAAACCTCAGGTAGATCAATATTGAGAGACTCTTTAACCACGATGCGCAGAAAGCTATCTGGCTTTTGCATAAGCAATCCACAGCCATCGCCTGTCTTGCCGTCGGCAGCAACGCCACCGCGGTGAGTCATACAGGTCAGCGCCTGAATAGCATTTTGCAGCAGGATATGACTGGTCTTACCCTTTACTTGGGCAATCAGGCCAAAACCGCAGTTATCTTTAAAATCGTCAAGCCGACACAAGCTTTGAGTCATAATTAAACTCTAAAAGTTATAGTGGTGGGTACGCAAAGATAGGCTTGCTATCTTTGAAGGCACAAAGCCCTGTATTTTACACAGCGAAGTCGGATACGACAATCAGTTATATCCGTCAATAGCAGCGTCTAGCCTAATCAGACTACGCTTCGACGCAAATAGAGTATTGGGGCTGGTAAATTACATTTACCATGATGTTACGTAGCGCCGGCAGGGAATGGTTTACCTGCTGCACGCCGTATCTAATGTTTCCTCGAGCAGCTGCAATCGGAAATCCGCTGTCACAACCGCGCTGCCTATTCCCTTGAGCAAAACCAAGCGCAGCTGGCCGTCCAGTACCTTTTTATCACGTACCATCAGCGCCATAAAATCATCGGCCTGCATAGCCTGCGGTGGCACCACAGGCAAAGAAAATGCGGCTATCAACGCCTTGCTCCGATCTACATCTCGCTGCGTCAATGAGCCGCACAGCATTGATAACTCAGCCGCCATGATCATTCCCACAGCAACAGCCTCGCCATGCAAAAGGCCTCTATAGCGCTGAAATGTTTCTATCGCATGACCGAAGGTGTGGCCCAAATTAAGTATGGCCCTAACCCCCTGCTCTGTTTCGTCAGCACTGACAACCTTGGCTTTATTCAGGCAGGAGCGCTCAATAGCATAGGCTAGAGCCTCGGAATCGCGTTTTAATAGCGCCTCAACATTGTCTTCCAACCAATGGAAAAACTCATCGTCAGCGATTAACCCGTACTTGATTACCTCGGCCATCCCGGCGCAAAACTCGCGCTCAGGAAGGCTGGACAAAGTATCTGTGTCAATAATAACCGCCTGAGGCTGGTAAAAAGCGCCAATCATATTTTTGCCCAGCGCATGGTTGACCGCTGTTTTGCCCCCAACTGAGGAGTCAACCTGCGCAAGCAACGTGGTCGGAATTTGAATAAATGGCACACCGCGCTGATAGCTAGCCGCAGCAAAGCCCGTCATATCACCCACCACGCCACCACCAAGAGCAATAAGAGTGGTTTTGCGATCATGCTGCTTCTCGATCAGCTGAGTGAAGATAAGGTTGAGATTGTCCAGAGTTTTGTACTGCTCGCCATCGTTCAGAATCACCTGGTCCACCTGCTTATCCTGCAGCTGCTGCAAAACAGCCTGAAGATAGAGCGGTGCAACGGTTTCATTGCTGACAATAAGGGCCTTCTTGCCCTGCACGTACTGGCCAATACCAGCCTGTAAAATCTGCTCTGAACCAATATGGATAGGATAGCTGCGCTCGCCCAGATCAACATTGATGGTCTTGGCAGGGCTAGAAATGGTGCTATCTTCGGCGCTCATGCGGGGTGCAACTCTAGTTAATGGGTTAATTGAGCGCCATTATGCTTAGACCCAGCGAATTATCAAAGCTCTGATAATGCTTCTGCGAGTTTTTTTGCAATTCTATTGGGCTGGATGGAGCCAGAGGGAAATGTCAGATCTGCTATCTCGCGATACAGAGGATCGCGTTTTTCAACCAGCTGATCGATCACAGCGCGGCGATCATCGACCTGCAGCAATGGTCGGCTCTTATCACGCCTTGTGCGCTCATAGAGCTGCTCTTTAGTGGCAGAAAGATAAACCACCTGCCCATTTTCCGCCAGGGCCGCGCGGTTTTCATTGCGCAGAACAATGCCACCACCAGTGGCAATAATACTTGAGGCTGATGTGTCTATGATGGCCTGGAGCACCTTGGACTCGCGGTCACGAAAGCCCTTCTCACCTTCCATATCAAAGATCCACTGAATATCGGCACCAGTGCGTGCTTCGATTTCATTGTCCACATCAATAAACGGCCGACAAAGAAAGTCGGCCAACTGCCTACCAATGGTAGTTTTGCCGGCGCCCATGGGGCCGATCAGAAAAATATGTTGTTCGCTCATCGATCCAGAAGATTATTGTCAATTATTTTCGGAGTTATGAAGATGAGTATTTCACGTTTTTCAATATTTCGCAGGTCATTTCTGAAAAGCTTACCCAAATAGGGGATATCGCCCATTAAAGGTACCTTATCCAGAGCCTGGCGACGATGCTCGACATTCTCTTGGCGACAGGCGGCCAGCAACACGCGCACTAAATCGGCATTGGTTTCAACTGGGCCGAGAACATCAAAATCAAAGGCCACTTCTTCCATTGGGTAGGGGATATATTGATCTGCCTCAACTTCAATCTGCATTTCCACCTGCAGATCGGTCAATCCAGCCGGTAGTTCTATTTCTTTGGTAATGACCGAAGAGCCGGAGACGGCAACTGCAGTATCGGAGAGCTTGGTGCCTGAGCGAGCTGCAACCTTTTCAATGGTATCTGCCAGAGCCTCGATATCGGCAATATTTTTCTCGATCACAGTGTTGGCAGGCAGCGGCATTACCCGATATGCCTCGACTTTATAGCCATCTGCAGTCTTACTTAGCTCAATTAACTTGACTGCGGAAGATGAAATATCAAGGCCAAGCATTGGTTTAGCGGGCTTTGATAAAAACTCTAAAAATCTCATTTCTTAGCTATCATCCTTAATATTGAGGCCAACCCTGGCGAGAAAGCACAGTAACAGCGTTTCTCCAGCTCGCAAATGATGCACTTCACATTACCAACACCTTATAATAGACCCTCATTTTACTGGTGACTGAAAAATGCGGTCCTTATCAAAACGTAAATTACTGAAGTTCCTCTCTGTCCTGACTATCCTTGGAAGCGGTGGATTTCTTGCAGTCGCCTCCTGTTTGTACCTGTACCTTAGCCCAAAACTCCCATCAGTCGAGGAGCTAAAGGAGATCGAGTTACAAATTCCACTGCGAATTCACTCACAAGATTTGAAAGTTATCGCGGAATTCGGTGAAAAGAAGCGCTCGCCGGTCAGTTTTGAAGAAATACCCCAGCCCATGATTGATGCCTTTTTAGCGGCCGAAGACGACAGCTTCTTTGAGCACAGGGGCATCGTTATCTCCGGTTTGGCCCGCGCTGCAGTCGAGCTAATCACTACAGGATCAATCCGTAGTGGCGGCAGCACCATTACCATGCAGGTCGCGCGCAACTTCTTTTTAAGTAAACGCCAGGAATTTACCCGTAAGTTTAACGAGATATTATTGGCCTTTAGAATCGAAGAGGAGCTGTCAAAGCAGGAAATTTTATCTCTCTACGCCAACAAGATTTATATGGGTAACCGAGCCTATGGTGTGGGCGCCGCGGCACAGGTCTACTATGGAAAAACCCTAGATCAGCTCAGCCTTGGTGAAATCGCCACTATCGCAGGATTGCCCAAGGCCCCCTCTCGCTACAATCCTCTGGCCAATTCAGAGCGCGCTATGCAGCGCAGAGACTGGATTCTTGGTCGCATGCTGTCGCTGGGCAATATTGATCAGTCAGTTTATCAGGCCGCAAAGGCTGAAGTAGATGAAGCTTCATATCATGGCTCCATCTCAGAAATGGATGCCGCATACGTCGCCGAAATGGTTCGTCAGGAAGTGGTCAGTAAATTTGGTCTCAGGGCTTACACCGAGGGTTACACGGCGATTACAACCTTGGATTCGACACTGCAGTCCCATGCAGTTACAGCCTTACAGGCGGGAATCATGGCCTATGATCAACGCCATGGTTACCGTGGCGTCGAACAGCAGGCTGTGGAGCCGGACAGCTGGACAGACATACTGCGTAAAACCCCGGTTTACGGTGGACTGGAGCCTGCCATTATCACTGCAGTTGCCGAGGACCGTCTGCAGTTAATCAGCAAAGACGGATTGGAGTTATCGCTTAACTGGGCAGATGGTCTAGAAAATTTAAGAACTTACAGAACCGTCAATGCCCGCAGTGCACCTATTGCGGCAGCGACAGATCTGTTTGCGGTCGGCGACTTGATACGTATTCAGCGCCATCTCAATGACCGGATTAGCCTTGCACAGCTGCCAGAAGCTCAGGCCGCGATGGTTACTCTGGCACCCAACAATGGTGGAATTAAAGCATTAGTCGGCGGATTTGATTATCGCCAGAGCCGCTTTAACCGAATAACTCAGGCGACACGCCAACCTGGATCCAACTTTAAGCCCTTTGTCTACACCACTGCCCTGAGCAGCGGGTTTACCGCTGCCTCGATTATCAACGATGCCCCCGTCGTGTTTGATGACAGTAAACTGGAAGACACCTGGCGGCCTGAAAATGATGGTGGCAAGTTTTATGGTCCCACGCGCCTGCGCGAAGCGCTCTATCGCTCTCGCAACCTGGTATCCATTCGACTTTTGCGCCGCATGGGCATAGACCGCACATTGGAAGGACTGCAATCCTTTGGTTTTAACACCAGCGAAATGCCTCTCGATCTATCTCTAGCACTTGGCAGCCATGCGCTGACACCACTCGAAATAGCCGCGGGATACGCGGTATTTGCCAATGGTGGATTTCAGGTCAAGCCTTATATTCTCGACAAGGTGATCGATCGTCACGGCACAATTATCTATCAGGCAAACCCCGCCACTGTTTGCAATCCCTGTGCTGAGACGATCGCTAGCGACCTGTCGGAATCGATTGATTTTCAGCTTGAGGAGCTACTCAACAACCTCGCTCAAGAATCCCTGCCCGGCAATGAGAAAGAGAGCTGGGAGGTCATCAAACAGGCATTACAGACCAACAGTATCCTAAGTACTGTGGCTGCCGAGCGAGTGATTGATGAGCAGACCGCTTTTTTAATTGATTCCATGCTCAAGGATGTTATTTTGCGCGGTACTGGGATCAAGGCTAAAAAACTTAATCGCTCAGATTTGGCTGGCAAAACTGGCACCACTAATGGCCCCAGAGATGCCTGGTTCTCGGGCTATTCCCCCGATCTTGTCACTACCGCCTGGGTCGGTTTTGACAACAATGCACTGATCGGTCGCAATGAATACGGTGGCTCTGCCGCACTCCCTATCTGGATCGAATTTATGGGCGCGGCACTGGCTGGGAAACCGGAAGTAAAGCATCCCCAGCCCAATGGCATTGTCAGAGTTAAAATTGATGCCAAAACCGGCAGGCGTGTCGCGCCAAATCAAACTGGTATCTATGAATTCTTTAAAACCAAAAATGTACCAGAACTGACCAATACAGGCAGCACTGCACCAACCGACGATCAAAGCCCACTGCCAGAGGACCTGTTTTAAGATGAGTCCATTGCGTACAGATTGGAACAATATAGATACCGTCCTTCTTGATATGGACGGGACATTACTGGACCTACATTTCGATAATTTCTTCTGGCTCCATCATCTACCCAAACGCTACAGTGAACAGCATGGTATTGATGCAACCGCAGCTCGTCTCGATTTACAGCAGCGCATGGCCTCGAGGCAGGGAACTCTGGACTGGTACTGCACTGACTTCTGGTCGGAGCAGTTCAATATAGATATTGTCGATCTCAAGCGTGAAGTCTTGCATCTGGTTAGTGAAAGACCTCAGGTGCAGGGTTTTCTCAGCGCTTTGGGCTCCAAGGGCAAGCAGCGTATTTTGATTACCAATGCCCATCGCGACAGCGTCAATATTAAATTTTCAGTCACCGCCATCGAGCCACTGCTGGATCTGGTGATATCCTCCCATGACTACGGCTATCCCAAGGAGGACCAACTTTTTTGGCAGCAACTGCAGGAAAATATGCCCTTTGATCCCGCCAGAACATTGTTTATTGATGACTCAGAACCGGTGCTGCGCTCAGCTGAGAAATACGGCATTGCGCATTTACTCTGCATTGACAAACCGGATAGCCAACAACAGGCCAGAGCCTCCTCTGACTTCCCCTCTATCGTAGATTTTGAGCAAATTCTTAATCTCAATAGCAGCACCTAGGCTATGGAAAAGGTACGCATTGATAAATGGCTGTGGGCAGCACGATTCTATAAAACCCGCTCCCTGGCTAAGGCCGCTATCGAGGCTGGCAAGGTGCAAATTGATGGTCAAAAATCAAAGCCTAGCCGGATGCTGGAACTCGGTCTGACACTGAGTATTCGTCAGGGTGAAACTATTAAAACGGTGGAAGTTATCGCTCTTTCAGAACAGCGCCGCGGTGCACCAGAAGCACAGCTGCTGTATCAGGAAACTGAGGAGAGTATAGAACTGCGCGAGACAAAAGCTGCTGAGCGCAGTGCCTTCTATGGATCCACTCCTGTATCTGCGCGTCCCAACAAAAAACAGCGTCGTCAAATTCATCGTTTTGTACATAGAGATACTGATTAAAACCTATCTCCTCAAGGCCACTGAGGAGGTTAAAATTCATCTCGGAGTGCAGCTTTAGTCATAGAGAAACAGTACAATGCGCGCTATGAAAAATAACGATATATTGCAACGCTTCCTCTTCGATGGCACTGATATCCGCGGTGAAATCACGACCCTAGAATCGAGCTACCAAAACATCGTCAGTCGGCACAATTATCCGCCAGCTGTTGACCGATTATTTGGTGAGTTTATTGCCGCGGCGACGCTACTCAGCGCCACATTAAAATTTCCCGGTATTATTTCCATTCAGGCGCGGGGCGACGGGCCACTATCCACAGTGATGGCAGAGTGCTCCTCGGGCACCAAATTGCGTGGCATTGTGCGGGGTGATTTAGAGGCTGCGGCAAATCACACCGGTCTACAGGATCTGCTCGGAGCGGGGACCCTTGCCATTACTATTGAACCTGAGGGTGGCGAGCGCTACCAAGGTATAGTGCCCATGGATGCCGGCTCTCTGAGTCAGTGCCTGGAGTTTTATTTTCAGCAGTCCGAGCAGCTACCAACTAAAATTAGACTGAGCGCTAATGCCGAGCTCGCTGCGGGGGTATTGGTGCAACAGATGCCCAATACTGGCGATACAGAAAAAAATATCGCCTACTGGGAACATATCTCTGCGCTACTCGACACCGTCAAGAGCGAAGAACAGCTGAGCCTATCTCATAATGATCAGTTATATTTACTATTCCACGAAGAGGATGTGCGCCTCTTTGAGCCGCAACATATGCAGTTTTTTTGCAGCTGTTCAAGGCAGAGAACCGAGAGTGCGCTGATCAATTTAGGGGTAGCTGAGATGCGCGACATCATCGCTGAGCAGGGGCAGGTGCTGATTACTTGCCAGTTTTGCGATGAGGAGTATCGCTTTGATGAAAGTCATATCGAAGCACTATTTAACGGCCCCGAGGCAACGGTACATTAGCCGCGGCATACCCTGTGCAACCTTTTAAAGTTACACATAGAGGAGGTCAGGCGGACAACATTCTGGCATAATCTCCAGCCCGGGGTTAGAGGATCCCGGTTAATTATTTCGTTCACTTTGGGAAGAGAGGAACAGAATGGCCGAGGCACCAATTCACACTGATTTGGGCTCAAGAGAGCTCACGGATATAGCAATTCAACGAGGCGAGGGCCGCCTGAGTAGCACCGGCGCCTTCTTAGCTGTCACTGGTCGCCGCAGCGGCCGCTCTCCAGGCGATAGGTTTGTGGTTGATGAACCCAGTTCATCTCATGCAATCGACTGGGGTTCAGTCAACCGCCCAATTGGCGAAGATATTTTCAATGCTCTGTGGAGTCGCGTAGAAGGCTACATTGCCGATAAAGAACGTTTTGTCTCGCATCTTCATGTGGGCCAAGACGCCACTCATTATATTCCTGTCAACGTCACCACAGAAACTGCCTGGCATGGTCTGTTTGCGCACAATATGTTTATTCGCACCGCCAGCTACAACCATGGCGATAAAGCGGAGTGGCAGATTCTTCACGCGGCAAACTTTGTCTGTGACCCAGAGCGTGACGGCACCAACAGCGATGGCGTGGTAATTATCAACTTTGCTCAACGCAAGGTGTTACTGGCTGGCATGCGTTACGCAGGTGAAATAAAAAAAGCCATGTTCTCAGTACAGAACTTTCTGCTGCCCGGCAACGACGTTATGTCTATGCACTGCGCCGCCAATGTTGGCGATGACGGCGATACAGCACTGTTTTTTGGCCTTTCGGGTACAGGTAAAACCACTCTTTCAGCGGATCCGGATCGTTTTTTGATCGGTGATGATGAGCATGGCTGGGGCACCGGAACCGTATTTAACTTGGAGGGCGGCTGTTATGCTAAGACGATAGATCTGAGTCAGAAGAACGAACCAGTAATCTGGGATGCGATCAAATCTGGGGCCATTATTGAAAATGTGGTCATCGACGAAGAGTCTCTTGTCGCAGATTACTGCGACACTACATTGTCGGAAAATGGCCGCTGCAGCTATCCGCTAGAACATGTTGAAAAGCGCTGCATCGATAATCGGGCTGGCGAGCCGAAAAATATTATCTTTTTAACCTGCGATGTCACCGGTGTATTGCCGCCGGTTTCTCTGCTGTCAAAAGAGGCTGCGGCCTATCACTTTTTAAGTGGCTATACAGCTCGGGTGGGATCAACCGAGATGGGCGGTGAGGCTGGTATTCATCCCACCTTCTCAACCTGTTTTGGCGCACCATTTATGCCGCGCCCGGCTGCAGTCTACGCCGAGCTCCTGATGAAACGGATTGAAGAATTTGGCTCTAAGGTTTATCTGGTAAATACAGGTTGGACCGGCGGATCGGGTGGCTCCAAGGGCACAGGTAGCCGCTTCCCCATCCCGGTAACTCGTGCAGTGGTAACTGCGATCACCAACGGGTCACTGGAAAACTGCGCGACTGAGCATCTGGATATGCTCAATCTGGATATCCCCACAGAGATCGCTGGTGTTGATAAGTCTTATCTGAATCCCCGCAATAACTGGGCTAACAGTGGCGACTACGATGAGCAGGCGGCCAAGCTGGCACAGCTGTTTGTTGAGAATATTGTTAGCTTTGCGCCCTCACAGGATGTGGTTGATGCAGGACCCCAACTCTAGGCGGCTATCGCCTGTTCCCGGAACGATAAAAAAACCGCGCTGCAGAGCAGCGCGGTTTTTTTGTATCTGCAGTCTGAACAGCGCGTATTACTTGCTGTTGTCGAGAATATAATCGATCGCCGCTATCACTTCATCATCGCTACAGTCCATACAGGTGCCGCGCATAGGCATGCCACGTATACCGTTAATAGCATTAGCATAAACAGTTTCGATGCCCTGCTCTAAACGCTCAGCCCAGGCTGTAGCATCACCCATCATAGGTGCGCCAGCGATACCTGAGGTGTGACAAGCCATGCAATTAGTGCCATAAATATCACTGCCAGAACGGCCTGCGCCACCGGCACTGGCCACTGCAGCGACCACTTGGCCAGCCTTAATAACATGTCCTACAGGCGCAATGCGCTCGGCTACTTGTTGTTCCTGAGCAGCTGTCAAATCGACGCTGCCGTCCTGTGCGCCACAGCCAATCAAAAGTGCGCAGGCTAAAGTAATCAGTGCAAAAGTTTGTTTCATTGTTGGCTCCATCGAAGCATTAAATGGTTAGATAATTTGGGCTGGCATTATACATAGGTAACTGCAAATACTCACCAGCCAAGAATAAATTAGCGGCCTATCCCAGTGGCCTGATACCGACAGCACTGCGGGCCTTGGCCATAAGCCCAGCGCTCTGTGCCCGCGCTTTTACCGCGCCCTGCTGTAATACGGCTTCGACCTGCTCCGGGTTTTCCAGCAGCTGCAGATATTTCTCGCGCGGCTGTTTAATCTGATCGTTGATCAGCTCAAAAAGCTGCTTTTTCGCCTCACCCCAGGCAATGCCATTTGCAAACTCAGCGCGCATAGCAGCAGTTTGTTCAACGGTGGCAAATGCCTTCCAAATTTGAAAGACCGCAGAGCTGTCCGCATCCTTGGGCTCCCCAGGTTCCAGTAAATTAGTGTTGATCTTGTTGATATGTTTTTTCAGCTTTTTCTCGCTGAGAAATAATGGAATAGTATTACCGTAGCTTTTACTCATTTTACGACCATCAAGACCCTGCAATATCGCTGCATCCTCATCGACCTGTGCTGCGGGCAACACAAAGTGCTCGCCGTAATAATGATTAAAGCGCTGAGCGATATCTCGCGCCATCTCTACATGCTGAATCTGGTCGCGGCCAACAGGAATCTTATGGGCATTGAACATCAGAATATCGGCGGCCATCAGGATTGGGTAACTAAACAGCCCCATGCTGATCGCCGTATCCTCATCTTCTCCAGCCTCGACATTAGCCTGCACCGCACCCTTATAGGCATGGGCGCGATTCATCATGCCTTTAGCGGTCATACAGGTCAGCAGCCAGGTTAACTCAGGAATCTCCGGAATATCCGACTGACGGTAAAAGGTTACCTTGTCGGTATCCAATCCCAGCGCCAACCAAGCCGCGGCAATCTCTAATGTGGACTGATGCACCAGACTCGGATCCTGATGTTTAATCAATGCATGGTAATCAGCCAAAAAGAAAAATGACTCATAGTCGCCGCTAAGACTCGCTTCGATCGCAGGTCTAATAGCGCCCACATAGTTACCCAAATGCGGGCTTCCGGAGGTGGTAATACCGGTTAAAACACGTTGCTTACTCATAAAAAATCTACTTTTTAAAACTGATGGCTTTAACAATCAAACACAGAGACTACTCAACCTCTGTTTATTATCTGAGCTTTCGCACTCTTTAAACAGTCTCAACGCCAAGGTTACCGCTGCTATTAAAAAACTGCGTCAACACTGAGGTAAGTCGCAGCGGATCTTGCGATCCGGTCAATTCGCGGCAGGAGTGCATCGCCAACTGGGGAATTCCCACATCCAGCGTCGGCACACCCAGCCGAGCTGCTGTAATCGGCCCAATGGTGCTGCCACAACCAAGGTCACTGCGAGATACAAAGGTTTGCACTGGCACATCAACATCGGCGCAGAATTGCCTAAACTGACTCGCCGTTACACTGTTGGTAGCATAGCGCTGCTTTACATTAACTTTTATCACTGGGCCGCCATTTAATACCGGCATATGTCCGCCATCATGTTTGTCGGCATAATTGGGATGGGCCGCATGCGCATTATCACAAGAGATCATCAGTGACTGGTCAATCACGCGGTTGCGTTGCTGACTTTCAGTACAGCCATTGAGGCGGGCAATAACAGCTTCAAGAAAAGGGCCATCGGCGCCAACGGCGGAGACACTGCCCACTTCCTCGTGATCATTGCACACCATCAAACAGGTATTGCTGCTATCGGCCTGCAACAGTGCCTCGGTAGCAACAAAACAGCTAAGCAGGTTATCGAGACGCGCCGAGGCGAGAAATTCATTATTGATACCGATCAGGGCCGCGCCCTGAGTATCGTAAAAGCACAGTTCATAATCCAAGACCTCGGCATCGGCCGGCAGAAACTCCGCGGCCAACATGGCACGAAAATCGTCGACTTTATCGCTCAGCATCAATATAGGCGGAATATCTTTCTGGGCGTTGACCGTGCGACCTTTATTGGCCTCGCGATCTAGGTGTATAGCAAGGCTCGGAATCATCGCTACAGGGCGTTTGAAGTCAACGAGTTGCTGCTTAAGTTGCTGCTTACTATCGCGGTAAACCAGGCGACCAGCAATTGACAGATCGCGATCAAACCAGGGGTTTAATAGTGCCCCGCCATAAACTTCTACGCCGAGCTGAAAATACCCATTCTTGGCGATTTCAGGCTTTGGTTTCACCATTAAACAGGGGCTGTCTGTATGTGCTCCCACCATGCGCAAGCCACTGTCGGTCAGCGACTCAGTGCCTACCACGAAGGCAATAATGGATGAACCATTGCGGGTGACAAAATATTTTCCACCGGGCGTCAAAGACCAGTCATCGGCCTCATTGAGCTCGGAGAATCCAGCCTTAGCCAACATTGCACTGATACTGGAGACCGCATGAAATGGCGTTGGTGAGGCATCTAAAAATGTCGCTAATGCCCGATTGTATTGGCTCGTTTCCGCCGTCATATTTATCATCCTTTAGTTTCACGTTTTGATTTTAAGCGCGCCAGCAGACTTGAGGTATCCCAACGATTCCCGCCCAGATCCTGAACCTCTGCATAGTAGTTATCGACCAGCTTAGTGACAGGCAGCAGGCTGCAGTTATTCTCCGCTTCCTGCAGGGCAAAGGCCAGATCTTTGCGCATCCACTGCACCGCAAAGCCATGCTCATACTCGCCCGCCAACATGGTTTTATAGCGATTCTCCATCTGCCAGGACTGAGCGGCACCTTTAGAGATCACCTCGATTACCTGGCGGGCATCCAAGCCTGCATTCTCGGCGAAATTGAGCCCCTCAGCCAAACCCTGCAGAAGACCGGCGATACAAATCTGGTTGACCATTTTGCAGAGTTGACCACTGCCAACAGGGCCCATTAGCTGCACGGCTTTGGCAAAGCTGGCAATAGCGGGCTCAACCTGTGCAAAATCATCGGCACTGCCACCACACATTACTGTGAGCTGACCATTCTCTGCGCCCTGCTGACCACCAGACACTGGCGCATCAATAAAGGCACAGCCCTTGGCGTTGGCAGCTACCGCCAACCGCTTGGCCAGATCGGCAGAAGTGGTTGTATGATCGACCAAGACCGCACCAGACTTTATACCGGCGAGTATACCCTGCTGTGCAAATACAACCTCTTGTACATCTTGATCGTTGCCAACACAGAGAAAAATAATATCGGCGTCTACTACTGCAGTACTGGCTGTGGAAGCCAAGCCACCAGAGTATTGCTGACACCAGCGCTCTGCCACGGCAATGGTTCGGTTATATACAGTGACCTGATAATCATTGCGGCTCAGCCATCCCGCCATGGGATAACCCATTACGCCAAGCCCCAAAAACGCCACTTTTTTTGCCATCCTGAGAAGCCCTTAGTCCAGTATTAAAAAGATCAATACGCCGCCCAAAAGCAGGCGATAGATAACAAAGGGCAGCATACCGACGCGCTCAACAAGGCGCAGAAAACTATGAATGCAGATATAGGCAGTCACAGCAGATAAAACCGTACCAATAATAATTTCAAACCAGGGTACAGATACCTGCCCCATCAACTCCAAACCTTTGTAACCACCGCTCAGTGCAATAATAGGAATCGCCAGTAAAAAAGAGAAACGAGCGGCAGAGGTGCGATCAAACCCAAGCATCAATGCAGCGGTCATGGTGATTCCGGATCGCGATGTTCCGGGAACCAGCGCCAGTGCCTGAGCAGCCCCCACCAACAGAGCAGTTTTCCAAGATAGTTGATAAATGGTCTTATCACCGCGGCAGCGCAAATCAGCCCAGCCCAACAGTAGTCCAAATAAGATCGTTGTGGTAGCTATAACTGCCATAGAGCGGAGATGAATTTCAATCAGCCCACCGAATATAAGCCCAGTAATACCTGCCGGAACTGTGGCTACAACAATGTACCAGGCGAGATTGCTCTCTGCTGTCTGTGGCCCACCTAAACTGATAAACCAGGCACTTACCAGTTGCTGTATGTCACGACGAAAATACAATACCACCGCAGCAAAGGAGCCGACATGCACAGCGACATCAAAAGCTAGACCCTGATCTGGCCAACCGAGAATCTGCGATGGCAGAATCAAATGGGCTGAACTTGAGATAGGCAGAAATTCGGTAAATCCTTGAACAACTGCCAACCAGATAGCTTGTAAAACATCCATAGTCTAAATCGCCCTGATGCGTTTACGTTTTTGCCAGGCATCGGTGCCGCGCAAATATATAAGTTCGATTGAATCGATCGACTGTGCCATTCCCTGAGCAAATTTTGGCTCAGCAATACTCACCAAATCCACAGCATCTGGATACAGATCAATCAATCCTGTCACTTCGAGTTGTCCGCCTTCACCCACCACAGCATTAGGCTGATACTTCTCAATAAGGGCCAGCACCAGCTCAGCCGCCAGCAATTGATCTGACATCAGGACACTGAACTGACCATTGGATTCAAGGCGATAGCAGCCACAGTTAAACTCCCCCATTCGCGCATCGAGAATGGGCATTATTATCGCCCCCACTTCTAGTCCCTGTTTACGCGCAGCAGTCTGTGCCATCACCTGCAAGGAAGATACTGCCACCACCGGCAGATCAAGACCAAACGCCAAGCCCTGAATGGTCGCAAATCCTATTCTTAAACCAGTAAATGACCCGGGACCTAGGGTGACGGCCAACCCGTCGAGATCAATGGCCTTGATCGATGCCCGTGCAAGCACCTGATCAACCATCGACATCACCAATTTGGTGTGAGAACGCGGCTCTTCACTATAACGTGAAATCACACTTTCACCCACCAACAAAGCAACCGAACAGGCTGATGTAGATGTCTCTATGGCTAAAACTGATGTCATTTTAATTCTCTAGTTAAGGAGAGCGCATAATTTATGAGTGGGCAAAAAAAATCCCCCACTTGAAGGTGAGGGATTTTACAGGTCTGACGCTAATTAGACTATCAGGATTTTGCCGCTGGAGTCTTTTTAGCTGCGACCTTTTTAGCTGCAGTCTTTTTGGCTGCAGTCTTTTTGGCTGCGACTTTTTTAGCTGGAGTCTTTTTAGCCGCAGTCTTTTTAGCTACCGCCTTCTTAGCTGGCGCTTTTTTGGCTACTGCTTTTTTTGCTGCAGGCTTCTTCGCTACCGCTTTTTTAGCTACTGACTTTTTAACTACTGCCTTCTTCGCAGCAGCTTTCTTTTTAACCGGCTTCTTTGCCTTTGGTTTAGCATTTGCCTTAGCAACTTCAGCCTTCGCATTTGATGCCGCTTTCTTCTCAGCCGCTTTCACTTTAGCAGCCAGCTTTTTAGCAGCAGCTTTAACTTTCTTGGCATTTTGAACAGCACGCACCTTAGTCCAACGCTGCTCAAACTTCTTAACAGCCGCAGCCAGATCAGAGGCAACTTTTGCATTCAACTTCGCTTCAGTCGCCGCCAGTCCCGCTTTAGCCGATACTTCTGCTGCTGCCAGTGCATCGGCAATCTGAGCTAAACGCAGGGCACTCTTAGCTGCTTTGACATCATTCTGGAGAGATTTAAACTTAGTGTTATTGGTCTTAAATTCTTTGCGCGCCGCGGCCAGCGCTCTGCGAGTTGCCGGTGAAACTTTGGCCGCTAGCTTTGCTTTAGCGCCAGCAATCTTTGTGCGAGTAGCAGTTAGCTTTTTGCCCTGAGTGGCAAGTTTAGTTTGCACTGCAGTAACCTTTACCCCAGCTTTTTGTGCTGCAGTTACTTTAACGACTTTTTTGGCCGCTGCTTTCTTTACAATTTTTTTCTTGGCAGGTTTTTTCACTTTAACTCTCCGTGGGCTCGCTAATGATAGGCTGAAATAAGATGAATTTATTTTATCGAAATTTCCAGAACAGAATTTTAATCGCCAGCTATTTACTTTAGCAACCTTTAAGGCGCAATAACCCATAAAAAGACGCTATTTAGGCTCTTTTATGGGTTTATTGTACGCTTTTGAAGTTTTTTATTGAGTTTTTAACGAGTTTTAAAAATTAAACTTACTCGCCTAGGACAGCAACAATTCGCGATTGCACATCGTTGAGCGGACCTAGGCCATCTATAGATGCAAATACTGGCGCAGCATTTTCAGATTTTGCCAAGGTGGTATAAAACTCTACCAGGGGCATAGTTTGTTCATGATAAACATTGAGACGATTGCGCACCGTTGCCTCCTGATCATCCACTCGCTGCACTAAGGGTTCGCCGGTGTCATTATCGATATCGGCAACTTGTGGAGGATTATGCTGCACATGATACACGCGTCCTGAACCCTCATGAACTCGACGACCACTTAGGCGCGAGACGATTTCTTCATCAGCCACAGAGATTTCAACAACAAATTCAATTTCAACACCTGCATCAACTAGTGCTTCAGCTTGGGGAATGGTACGTGGAAATCCATCAAACAAAAAACCGTTATCGCAATCCGACTGCTGAATACGCTCTTTGACCAACGCAATAATAAGATCATCAGACACCAGACCACCCGAGTCCATTACACCTTTTACCTGAACACCCAAGTCACTACCCGCCTTCACAGCGGCACGCAACATATCGCCCGTTGAGATTTGCGGAACGCCATATTTCTCAGTAATAAACTGTGCCTGTGTGCCTTTGCCGGCACCGGGAGGTCCCAATAAAATCAGTCTCATTAATACAATTCCTTGAATAGATTGATCATGCGAATTGAGGGGTTTAACTCTGTTAACCCCCCCACTAACCATCCCTAAAATGGCCGCTCACCATACAGGGTTTGGATATACCAGACAAGCCTAGGGAGAGGCACTGCCAGGACGGCTATACCTATAACTGATATTTGTTGAAGTTATTCTGCGGCCTTGACTTGAGCCCATAGCAATTCCAATTCGGCGCTACTCAAACGATCGAAGTTTTTACCTGCTGCCAAGGATTCCATGGCTTCGAATCGGCGCTTAAATTTATTACTCGATGAGCGCATCGCTGTCTCGGGATCGACCGATAGATGTCGCGCAAGGTTGACGCAGCTAAACAGTAAATCACCCATTTCGTCTTCCATTGCAGCTCGATCACCCTTGGCGATCTCCACCTCTAGCTCCGCGATCTCTTCCTTTACTTTGGCCAGCACATCTTTTGGGTCGGTCCAATCAAAACCAACTGAAGACGCACGTTTTTGCAACTTGTATCCGCGACTCAATGCAGGCAGTGCCGCCGGAATATCAGCCAGGATTCCCCCCTCACCTCTTTCCTGCCGCTCCTGTTGTTTGAGCGCATCCCACTTTTTATTTATTTCTCTGGTATCAAATACGGCGTCAACCGATCTTCGCGACTGCAATGTGCCATCGGGAAATACATGGGGATGCCGGCGGATCAATTTATCGGTAATGCCATTGACAATACTGTCCCAATCAAAAGAACCATCCTCTGCGCCCAGCTGGCTATAAAAAATAATTTGAAATAGTAAATCACCTAGCTCCTCACTAAGGTGCTCGAGATTAGCGCATTCGATAGCGTCAATAACCTCATATACCTCTTCAACACTGTGGGGGGCAATGGTTTGGTAACTCTGCTTTATATCCCAGGGGCAGCCGGTCTGAGGATCACGCAGGCGCGACATCAGGTAGCGCAGATCATCAATACTATAGCTATTCATCAGCTATAAACACCTGAAGATAGATAGCGGTCACCACGATCGCAGATCACCGCAACAATCGTGGCATGCTCCAGCTGTTGACTAAGTTTTAGCGCTGCGGCTACTGAACCGCCGGCAGAAACACCGCAGAAAATGCCCTCTTCTCGAGCTAAGCGACGCATGGCGTCCTCGGCATCTGCCTGCGAGATATCCATTATCTGATCAACCTTAGCTGCATCAAAAATACCCGGCATATAGGATTCAGGCCAACGTCGAATACCGGGAATAGAGGCGCCATCTTCAGGCTGTAGGCCAATAATTTGGATTTCCGGATTCTGAATTTTTAAAAAGGCGGAGGTACCCATAATGGTGCCAGTGGTACCCATGGAACTGACAAAGTGGGTAATGCTACCCTGAGTATCGCGCCAGATTTCCGGACCAGTGCCCTCATAATGAGAGAGAGGATTATCGAAATTATTAAACTGATCGAGCACTGTCCCCAATCCCTGCCGCTGCATTTTTGCCGCTAGATCCCTGGCCCCTTCCATGCCTTCGGCCTGACTCACCTCAATAAGCTCTGCACCATATGCCGTCATGGCCCACTTGCGTTCATCGGTGGCATTGTCAGGCATAATCAGAGTCATACGATAGCCTTTCATCGCCGCAACCATGGCCAAGGCGATACCTGTATTGCCACTGGTGGCCTCAATAAGGCGATCACCAGGTGCAATATCGCCCCGCGCCTCAGCCTTGGAAATCATACTGAGCGCCGGACGATCTTTAACGCTGCCCGCCGGATTATCACCCTCGAGTTTGGCTAAAATGGTATTGCTGCTATTACCGAGCATACGCTGTAACCGCACCATGCGGGTATTGCCAATGCAATGATCAATTGTTGGGTAATCCATACTAATGCCTTTTACAGCCTATAAATTAGGTGGGGTATTGTGCCTGATGGCTCAATTAAACGCCTCTGTGCGTCTGCTATATCAAATAACTATTTTATCTAAGGGCTAGTTTATCTAGGAGCTAGCACAGAATAGCGTATGCTAATGCGTACTCTGCTTCATCGGCGATACTGAGCAATACCTGACTGCCACCAGAGTTATGCATCACCTCGGCAGCGCCAGCGGAAAGCTCTACCGCGGGTGCGCCCCGATCATTATTGCTAATATTTATGTCTTGAAAGCTGACGCCATGACCAATGCCAGTGCCCAATGCTTTGGCGACTGCCTCTTTTGCGGCAAAACGCTTAGCTAAAAAAGCTGGGCTATTATTCAGGCGGGCAAACTGCTGCTGTTCCCCTGTGGTTAAAACCCGCTGAACAAATTTATCGCCCTGACGTTCAAGCACCTTAACCATGCGCTTAATATCGACGATATCTGTCCCTATTCCTCTGACCATTATCTGTTTTGCTCCTGTTGAGACTCGGCTGACAGCAAGTGCTGCCGATACAGCTCGCGACTGTGCAGTTGTCGGCCGCCAAGGTAAAAGTCTATCACGCCACGCAAAAGCTGCTTGGCTGTTAGCAGCACTGAGCGCTGACTAAAGTCTCCCAGCATAAGCGCCATAATATCTGCGCCACTGTAAGTGCCATGCGGCTGTCGACGCTGATTGACCACCTCGAGAAGACCCTGCTCAGGAATATACCGATAGAGTTTGTCAGCCAGTATGGGAGCGCCTGTGAGTCCCTCAGAATCCAATACCAAGCCGTAGCCCAACTCATCGAGGAGGGTCATCTCCAGCTGGCGTAACATTGGTTCGCTGAGCCCAACGCTGGCCAGTTGTAAAATAAACTCTGAGTATCTTTGATAGAGGTATTCGTGAGGATCATGCTCATGCAGCAGGCGAAAGAGCAATTCGTTGACATAGAGCCCGGTAAAAAGGCATTCCTGCTGTAAAAACGCTGGTGCCTGATTGCAATCTGCTCTGACAAGAGTTTTCAATTCGCCGCGCCCCTGCCAGCTAAATTGATGCTCGGTATAGGGAAAGATAGCGCGACTGATACCGCGCTTATTGGGTTTGCGAAAACCCTTGGCCACGCAGCGTATGCGGCCATGATTTTTACTGAACAGATCGACCAGCAGGCTCGTTTCCCGATAGGGTGTGGCGTGCAGTAGAAACCCTGCTTCAGCATCGACCCGCACCGCTGGTTAGTCGTCCATATAGCCGAGACTCCGCAGTGCACGCTCATCATCTGACCAGCCACTGCGAACCTTGACCCAGGTTCTAAGCATTACTTTGCAATCCAGCAAGCTCTCTATATCAGCACGCGCCTGTTCGCCGATTTTTTTGATGCGCTCGCCATTGCTGCCGATAATAATTTTCTTCTGCCCATCGCGCTCGACCAGAATTAATGCACTGATATGCGTCACCTTCTTTTCGGCACGAAACTCTTCAATCTCCACTGTCACCTGATAGGGAACCTCTGCCCCCAGTTGGCGCATAATTTTTTCACGAACTATTTCAGCCGCTAAAAATCGTTCACTGCGATCGGTGATCTGATCTTCGGGGAACATATGCATACGCTCTGGCATATAAGTCTTAATCTTTTCTTCTAACTCATCTAGATTAGTTTTCCGCAAGGCGGACAGAGGAATAAGATCGGTGGCATTAACCTTTGTCTCTAGGAATTTAAGATGCGGCAACAGCGCTTCTTTATCTTCAATCATGTCGACTTTATTCAGTGCAACAATCACCGGCACAGCACTATTGGACAGATATTTAGCCACATATTCATCGGCTTCACTCCATTCAAAACGATCCACCACAAACACCAACACATCGACATCGGAGATAACGCTCGCCGCTGAGCGGTTCATCACGCGATTGATAGCACGCTCCTGATTGGTGTGAATACCGGGCGTATCGACAAAGATCATCTGTAGATCGTCTTCAGTTTTGATACCCAGCAAAGTATGTCTCGTGGTCTGTGGTTTACGCGACGTAATACACAGCTTCTGGCCGATAATATGATTTAACAATGTGGATTTCCCCACATTGGGGCGGCCAATAATGGCAACATAGCCACAGCGAGGTTCGGTCAAGAGGAAAGCTCCAGTTCAATGATTAATTGCTCAGCAACCATTTGCTCAGCCTTGCGGCGACTACTGGCGGTGGCGCTCATTTCTTTTTCAACCGCGGCAATCTTACAACTGACAGTAAACAGTCGGCTATGGGCTTCGCCACCCGTATTGATCAGTTTATATTCGGGCACTGGCTTACCGCGCTGTTGCAACCACTCCTGCAAACTGGTCTTGGGATCTTTTATCGGCTGAACTTGCAGAGCTGCGCCCAATAGATCTTTAAACCACAGCTCGATACAGCTGCGCGCTTTTTCCAAACCGGCATCCAGATAAACAGCACCAACCAGTGCCTCCACAGTATCGCCTAAAATAGAGTCACGGCGATGACCGCCACTTTTCATTTCGCCCGGGCCGAGCAGTAAGTTAGCACCTAGCTCTAGCGACTTAGCGACCTCGGCCAGCGACTCCGCTCGCACTATATGAGAGCGCATGCGACTCAGTTCGCCTTCACGAGCTTTGGGAAAGTCGCGGTAGAGTATATCGGTGATGGTAAGACCCAGAATTGAGTCGCCAAGAAATTCTAGACGTTCGTTATTGTTGCTGCCGCAACTGCGATGAGAGAGGGCAAGCGTTAGCAGCTGTTCATCACTAAAGCTGTAGTTGAGACGCTCTTGGAGCTGTCGGGCATTGCTCACTAACAATCCTCTGATTAATTATTTTGTTCAGCGGTGTCGTAGTGGTTATTAAACTTAAGCACAACATCAACATTGCTAAACATTTCAATTCGTTTTTCGTAGTTCAATGTTATCCGAACGCCATTCCTATCCCGATTAATAAGCACCTTACTCGCTGGCACATCGCGGATGTTATTTATCGTAAAAAAATCTGACACCCTGCGGCGTATATCTGGAATCGTTTCATCCTCCAGATCAGACTGACCAATCTGCTGTATTGCTCCAGCTATAATTCTATTATCCAAATAATGGGGACCTAACTTAAACGCCACCTGCAACAAAAGCCCGGCTATAAAAACAATAATAATGGTCGAGGTTAATGTTGCGCCGCGCTGCTTATTGAATTTCATAACAAACTCCCTGTTATAGATTTTTTCTTCCTGAAAACCTGCCAACTCTGTTGTTGAATACCTTACTGGATTTTACCGGCTCGATCAAAGCTAGGCAGACTCATAAACTTATCCCAAAACATCCATCGCGCAAAGGCCTTGCCAACAATGCGGTCCTCAGGCACCGGGCCCCAGACCCGACTATCACTGGAGTTGTCTCGGTTGTCACCCATCATAAAATAATGCCCCTGAGGAACAACCGCCGAATAATTCTGACTGAGACGGGTTGGCGAGGTGCGCTTTTGCATCAAATGCTCAACGCTACCAAGATTCTCTGACATCACCACTGAGCGCGGCGAATTCGCCTCTTTAGCAACTGGTGTCTGCACCATTTTATCGCCATTGATAAATACAACACCATTTAGCACATGAATTTTATCGCCGGGAAGACCCACTACCCGCTTGATAAAATAACGGTCTTCATGAGGCGGGAAAAACACCATCACATCGCCGCGTTTTGGGCTGTCAACTTCAATAATTTTAGTGCGCAATACCGGCAGGCGAATACCATAGGTCCATTTGCTGACCAGTATAAAATCGCCGACCTCCAAGGTCGGCACCATAGACTGCGACGGTATTTGAAAAGGCTCGATGAGGAATGAACGCAGAACCAAGACTAGGCCCAGAACAGGAGCCAGGGAAGCGGCGAATTCAATCAGTCCCTCTTCCTGCTTGACAACAAACTTATTGAGCAGCCAAAAAGCACCAGCCAGTAAAAATATAATGGTAAGAATCAGTTCAAAATTGAGATCCATCGAGATCTACCTCTCTTGGTATTACCCACTAAGTTCGAAGTACTGCCAAGAACGCATCCTGTGGTATCTCAACACTTCCCACCTGCTTCATACGTTTTTTACCAGCCTTTTGTTTTTCCAGCAGTTTCTTTTTACGCGTCACATCACCACCGTAACACTTGGCGGTCACATTTTTACGCAATGCCTTGACTGTGGTGCGGGCAACAACGCTGCCGCCAATTGCTGCCTGAATCGCCACATCAAACATTTGGCGGGGAATAAGTTCCTTCATCTTATCGGCGAGGTTACGCCCTTTTTGAATGGAGTGATCCCGGTGTGTAATCGCCGCAAGAGCATCAACTCGATCGCCATTGATCAAAATATCCAACTTGACTAGCGATGCGGTTTCAAAACGCACAAAACTATAGTCCAGCGACGCAAAACCGCGACTGACTGACTTGAGGCGATCAAAGAAGTCCATAACCACTTCACTCATCGGCAATTCATAGCGAATTGATACCTGACCACCGATAAACTGCATATCTTTTTGCACACCACGTTTTTCCACACAGAGTGAAATCACATTACCGATATAGTCTTTTGGTACCAGAATATTGGCTTCGCAGATTGGTTCGCGCATCTCTTCGATCTGCCCCGGATCGGGCAGGTCTGAGGGGTTCGACATATAAAGAGTCTCGCCCTTTGAGGTAATTATCTCGTAGACCACAGTCGGCGCAGTGGTAATCAAATCGAGATTGTACTCACGCTCGAGACGCTCCTGAATAATCTCCATATGCAGCATGCCGAGGAATCCACAGCGGAAGCCAAACCCCAGCGCATCTGAGCTTTCAGGTTCATAAAACAGCGAGGCATCGTTGACGGCCAGCTTGGCCAACGCCTCACGAAAATCCTCAAAATCGTCAGAATCAACGGGGAACATGCCAGCATAGACCTGCGGCTTAATACGCTGAAATCCCGGTAGTGCTTCAATATCTGCCGTACTTTGGTGAGTTAATGTATCGCCCACTGGGGCACCAAGAATATCTTTGATACCGGCTACCATAAAGCCCACTTCACCAGCACGCAGCACGCCGGTCTCTTGCCGTTTCGGCGTAAACACTCCAACACTGTCGACTACATGTGGTTTGCCAATCGACTTGGCAACAATTTTATTTTTAACCGAGAGAGTGCCCTGCATGACTCGCACCAGCGAGACGACGCCGAGATAATTGTCGAACCATGAATCAATTATCAGCGCCTGCAATGGTGCATCCACATCGCCCTCAGGTGGCGGCACTTTCAATACCAGCTCTTCGAGAATATCGGCAATACCCTCACCGGTCTTGGCACTGCAACGCACCGAATCGGTGGCCTCGATACCAATAATATTTTCGATTTCGTTAATGACTTTCTCTGGCTCGGCCTGGGGCAGATCCATTTTATTTAGCACCGGGATAACTTCCAGACCCTGAGCAATGGCGGTGTAGCAGTTAGCCACTGACTGAGCCTCTACACCTTGCGCTGCATCCACAATCAGCAGAGCACCTTCACAGGCAGCGAGTGACCGCGAGACCTCGTAGGTGAAGTCGACATGGCCCGGCGTATCAATAAAATTCAGCTGGTAGGTTTTGCCGTCTTGCGCAGTGAACGGCAGTGTCACGCTCTGCGACTTGATAGTAATACCGCGCTCGCGCTCAATATCCATGGAATCAAGTACCTGCGCCGCCATTTCACGGTCGGCAAGGCCACCACAGAGCTGGATAAATCGATCTGCAATGGTCGATTTCCCATGGTCAATATGGGCGATAATGGAAAAATTACGTATATGACTAAGATCGGACAAAGTGTTTGTACTGCCGTTAAAATTTGCGAGCGGATTCTAGCCTATTTGTAGGCCAGACGCTAATAACCGCTTGATTATCAAGCTCTGCATGCAAGCGGCTAAATAGCATTGTCAAAACTAATAGATCACTAAGCGCTCAAGCATTACTCAGCAATCTCAATAGTGCGGAAAATTGCCCGCCCCTGACGATAGAAACGAATCGCCACTGGGGTGTTTTTTGGCAGCTCAGCTATTACCTGATCGTACTCATCAATATCGTCGATACGGCTGTAGCCCAGCTGAACAATAATGTCGCCGGGCTGCAACATTGAATCAGCCGCGGCGGAATCTGGCGACAACTGGGTCACTCGAACACCACCGCGAAGACGCAGTGCCCGACGCTCCTCATCATCCACTTCTTCAACCATTAAACCCAGTCGATCCGTACCATCGCTGCTGGCAGCGATGTCCTGTCTATCGGTATCAAGAGAACCCACCTTCATGGTCAACTTTTTGCGCTTACCTTCGCGATAAATTTCAACCTTGGCGCTCTCACCAGGCGCCAGCATGCCAACCACATGAGGCAGGTCACCAGAATCAACAATAGTTTGGCCATCAAAACGTACGATAACATCGCCAGGTTTAATACCGCCCTTATCTGCTGGACTATCTGGCTCTACCGCATTAATCAAAGCGCCCTGAGGCGTACCTAGCTGCAGAGACTCTGCCAGACGTTTATTGACATCTTGAATAGCGACGCCGAGCCAGCCGCGCTGTACTTTGCCATGATCCTTAAGCTGCTCGATCACCCCCACTGCAACGCTGGCTGGAATAGCAAAGGAGAGGCCAATAGATCCGCCTGAGCGTGAATAGATCTGCGAGTTGATACCCACTACCTGGCCCTCGAGATTAAATAGGGGGCCACCGGAATTGCCGGGATTAATGGCCACATCGGTCTGGATAAAGGGTACGTAGTTTTCGCCCTTTTCAGTCGGAATACTGCGCCCTATGGCACTGACAATACCAGCGGTGACTGAGTAATCGAGTCCAAATGGCGACCCTATGGCCAGAACCCAGGCGCCAACCTTAAGACGGTCAGGCGCAGCAAAATCAAGGGTCGGTAGATTACGCGCTTTAATTTTGAGCAGTGCCAGATCTGAACGCCGGTCAGAGCCGACCACGGTGGCTGTGTACTCCTGCCGATCGGCAAAAAGCACCTGAATTTCATCGGCACCCTCCACCACATGATGGTTGGTAAGAATATAGCCATCATCGGAAATCACAAACCCTGAACCCATTGAGCGGGCGGGACGCGGCTTTTGCTGCCGCTGACGCTGTTCGAATAAATCACGGAAAATCTCTGGGATTTGGCCCTGAGGAAACTGTTGGACCTGCTGTTCTCGACCCTTGCTCACCGTGTTTATTTTAACCACGGCGGGAGATACATCTTCAACAAGACCAGTGAAATCAGGTAACTGCGCCTGAGCAGATGAGAGGGTGGCGAGGAAAAAAACAGTAACAAAAAAGAATCTGTTCAGCACAAAAATATCTCCGATAAAAATAAATGCGAAAGTAACTCTAGAAACACTCTTTATAAGAAGTCTAAAACCTGATTTTCGCTGGGACCTTCAAGTAAGACAGGGTTGTAGCGTAAATCGTTCCTTCCTCTCTTACTATGCAGACTCACTATTAGACCACCCAGCAGCAGACCGCAGCCAGCACCGAGAATACCCAACACATCAGACTGAGAACCAGTAATCCATGCGCCAATCACTGCAGACACAACAGGTAGCAGATAGACCAGTATCGAACCACTGACAATAACGTCTTCAGGAATACCTATGGTTACGGACTGTCCGGGAGAGACTTTTTTCGATGACTGGCTATCAAACAACACGCGAATGCGGTTAGTTTTGCCGGTCAGTTTTGACAGGACTCGCTGCCCACAGCCCTTTTCAGCAGCACAGGCCTCGCACGTCGATCGCTGAATAGTCTCTACCCAAAGACTATCGGCTTCGACGGCTACTACGGTTCCGGTTTCCAATATCATTGAATGCTCTGCCGATCAGGGCGTTGACGATGCATTTAAGGGAGAAATAGCCTTGGCAATTTCCCTCGCAGTACTGCGTGGAATCTCACCCACCACACAGATAGCATAACGCTGATTGTTAAAGACGCCCTTGGTCAATACTGCAACCGTAGCGCCCAGATTTGCATCGACTGGCGGTAAATCACCGCTTTTTTCAGCGGAATCAATAAACACTGAGAATACCGCCAGACCATCGGTGTACATAAGTGATTCTTGACCACTCTCATCTGTCGGCTGATAGGACGACAGCACAAAGCCAGGCGGCAACCACTTAGGCACCCACTCTGAGCTCGACACCTGTGCCTGCTGATTGGCCTCGAGGCAATCTGATTGATCGACATCAATATCATCAGAGGTACTCAGTTCCGAGGTGAAGGCAACATTATTTAGATCAACACCAATAGAGATATCGACAAACTGGAAGCGCTCCATAGGCTTGCCCTGGCCGTTTATCAATACCGACTGCAACATCAGACCTGTCTCTTTATCGATGGCAATAATATAGCCATAGCGATACTTATCTTTGGGGATAACATTGACCACAGAGACATCGCGGCCGGCGATACGGGTATCACCGCTGGTATAAAAATTGTAGAAGTCTTGCAGGTGAGAGTAATTATTATCGTTAATCTTGAGCACACTGCCTCGCAGCAGCATGTCAGAGGCGCGCATGCAATCCATATCATCACTGCGGCGAACAACCTCGCGCGCTGGACCATCCATATGCACTATGCGCTCATAGGTCTGCCCGTCACGCACTATGTGCACAACCTTTACACTCGTGAGGTTTCCGCGAAACTCGTAGGTGAACAGGCCTCTGTAACTCAGCTCTTTTGAGGCCTTGGCCATGCGGGCCATCAGATCATAGGCAGAATCCATCTGCTGAGCAATTAGGGAGCCATGTACAAAAACGGCGGCTATAAGAGCCGCCAGTTTGAGTTTTTTTAACCATTTAACCAACATCTTGATGGTTTATCCTATGTCGAATCTGCGTTATCGGAACTCACTCATCGCCAGACCGATCATCGATCTTGGTAACCCGAGCAAATGGCAACATGCCCTGATTACTATTAAGTGCCGCGTGGCTAGAGTGTTTGAGCATAATATCATTTAGATAGGCGCGAAGCTCCTGCTCTGAATGCTGCTGATTGACTGTTTGTCTAGCCTGGATCAAGGGCGCCAAAGGCTGCTGGGACACTTTATTGTTCCCGCCAGCACTCACGGTGCGAGCTTGGATATTAGGTTGGAACCCAGAGGGGAACTGGATAGCCGGGCCATTATTTTGTTGTGCTGTATCGACTGCGACTTGGGCAAACTCCACCGCATCAGAATTTGAAGGTACGACATCATTAAACTGCTGCACGCCTAAAATGGCCACCATGGCAACAGAAGCGGCTATGGCAAAACGACCTGCGGCACCCGCAAACTGCTGAAGAGGGTTGATACGATGACTGTCTTCAGCATCTATTGCTGCTGAAATAGCCGCTGAGACATCTAACTTGGCTACAGGATCTCCAGACATTACTGAGGAGGCCATATGGTAACGCTGCCATTTACTGCGTGCGCTGTCCGGCGCGCTGGAGTTACTACCTACTTCCTTGAGGATTCGATGGGTTTCAAGCTCAGTACTCTCTCCGTCCATTAGTGCAGAAAGGGACTCGGCTAGACGCTCTTCGTGGTCGCTCATTTATGTTCCTCAAACCTGTTTATAAGTTGTAATAATAAAAAATTAAGTCTTAACGGTGAAAAGTTGTGATGATATGACCGGTGCTTTTATAAAAGGTTCACCAATCTTTTAATCACCCTCCATTAACTGTAAAACTCGACTATCTATCGACTCTCGGCCACGAAAAATACGCGACCTCACTGTGCCCACAGGGCACTCCATAACCGCTGCGATATCCTCATAACTCAGACCTTCATACTCGCGCAATGTCACTGCTGTGCGCAAGTCCTCCGGTAATTCTTCTACAGCCTGATTGATAACTGCCTCGAGCTCATCGCGAAACAGCTGATTCTCGGGCGTGCCCACATCTTTCAATCGGTCGCTGCCAGCATAATACTCTGCATCGCCGAGATCCACATCTGACAGCGGTGGACGCCGACTGCGCGCCACCAGATAATTCTTAGCGGTATTTACCGCAATTCTGTACAGCCAGGTATAGAACTGACTGTCGCCACGAAAACGCGGCAGTGCTCGATAGGCCTTGATAAAGGCTTCCTGGGTAACATCACTGACCTCATGACTATCGCGAATAAACCGCCCTACTATGGCATGTACCTTGTACTGATATTTGAGAACCAAGAGATCAAAGGCCCGCTTATCACCTTTTTGCACCCTGAGCACCAGCTGCTGGTCTGTTGGTTCAGTCTTAATTTCCGTCATTGAGCAATCCGTTTCCCAACCCTTTGGGTTATTTTTTTATCGCTGGGAAATCACAGCCTGCGCGCTTACCATTTGCGTAACCACCATAGACAGACCCACTACCATCCAATTAGTTCGTCTATTTCGTTAGCTAGATTTCGGCGCTTATACTATCATGCGAATCCGATTATGTGTGGCGATCCCATGAAACAAACCCATCTCTATGATGTTCTGATTATCGGCAGCGGTGCTGCTGGTTTAACCGCCGCATTGCAGCTAGAAAAACATCTGCGTATTGCGCTGATCAGTAAGGCTGCATTGCAGGGTGGCGCCTCTTGGTATGCACAGGGCGGTATTGCCGCTGTATTTGATAAAAATGACAGCGCCGATGCCCATGTTGCCGACACATTGACTGCTGGCGCCGGTCTGTGTCACGAAGATGCCGTGCGTTTTGTGGTTGAAAATGGTCCCGATGCCGTCAACTGGCTGATTGATCAGGGCGTTGATTTCACTAAAAATAGCGATCAGAAAGACTATCATCTCACTCAGGAAGGTGGACACAGCCACCGGCGCATATTGCATACCGCAGATGCCACTGGCAAAGAGTTGACCGGCACATTAGTTGAGCAGGCTATCGACGCAGATAATATCGATATTTTTGAACAGCACTGCGCGGTTGATCTGGTTACCCAAGCGGACAGTGACTCGCGTAGAATTCGCTGTACCGGCGCCTACATACTGGATATCCAGCGCGATTCCGTATCTCTATTCCAAGCAAAAAGTGTCATTCTAGCCTCCGGTGGTGCCAGTAAAGCCTACCTTTATACTAGCAACCCCGATGGAGCCAGTGGTGATGGCCTCGCCATGGCTTGGCGCCGTGGCTGCCGCGTGGCCAATCTTGAATTTAATCAGTTTCATCCAACCTGCCTCTACCATCCCAAGGCTAAATCATTTTTGATTACCGAGGCTCTGCGTGGCGAAGGTGCCGTGCTGCGCCTGCCAGATGGCAGCCGTTTTATGGACAATTTTCACCCAGATGGCGAACTCGCTCCCCGAGATGTCGTGGCCCGAGCCATAGACCACGAGATGAAACGCCTTGGCAGCGACTGCCTGTATCTAGATATTAGCCATAAGTCGACAGAGTTTATCACTGAACACTTTCCGACGATGCATGAGCACTGCCTTGAGTTCGGCATAGATATCACCACCGACCCGATTCCGATCGTGCCAGCCGCACATTACACCTGCGGTGGCATTTTGGTAAATCACTTTGGTCAAACTGACTTGGTGAATCTCTATGCCATAGGTGAAAGCGCCTTTACTGGCCTGCATGGTGCCAACCGTATGGCCAGTAATTCGCTTCTAGAATGTCTGGTCTACGCTCGATCTGCAGCCGCTGAAATCAACCGACTGACGCCAACTATTGGTGCGCCAGACTTTTTCCCCGACTGGGACGAGTCGCGAGTCAGCTCCTCCGATGAAGACGTTGTGATCTCTCACAACTGGGATGAATTGCGGCGTTTTATGTGGGATTACGTGGGCATTGTCCGCACCAATAAGCGCCTTGAACGGGCTCAGCACCGAATCAAATTACTGCAAAAAGAAATTGGCGAATACTACAGCAACTGTAAGATCACCAGAGACCTGCTGGAGCTGCGCAATCTGACCACAGTGTCGGAGTTGATTATTCGCTGCGCATTGGAGCGCAAAGAGAGCCGCGGCCTGCATTACACCCTCGACTACCCAAAACTATCACCCATAGCGCGGGACACAATTATGGTGCCGATCAACTACGCTGGCCAGAACGTCATTATCAATCGAGACTAACGCGCGAGGAGCAGCTTGCGCAGCAATCGATGCTGTCCTGCGGACATAACATCCGCAGGTAGCAGTCTTACCAGCGCCCCACCATCAGTAATTTTAAAATATAGAATGATCAGATTGCGAGTTACAAATTGACGGGGTTGCAGGGATAAATAAATATCGGCCAATATCCAGCGTTCAGAGTCTAGGTAGCGCAGGATCTCTGGTCCCTGAGCCCACCATTGTCGGTACCAGAAAATTGTTGTGGCCGCAGTGATAACAAGCGCCAACAATTTAGTCCAACCTACAATAGGCATCCCAAACAAAACAATTGATACAGCGAATGCCAGCCCCAATTGGGCATTGAGAATACGATTAGACGGACGGAGGTTAAATGTTGCCAGGCTTTGTTCGGCTGTCACGAATTATCTGCACTATCCTTTGAGTATCTGGATCCTTTGCCTGCTCGCGATTCATCAACCAGAGAAATAGATTCTGATCTTCGCACTCAAGCAGTGTTTCATAGCGCAGTTGATCAGACTCCTCGAGAGAATCGTAGTGATTTTGTGTAAAGGGTTGAAGAATCAGATCGAGTTCTAGCATTCCACGACGACTGGCCCACAGCAGACGGTTCTTATTCATAGGTAATCAGTAATTGTGTTAAAGCAGCATTATAAGAGACAATCCATAAATAACCTACAGACTCCTAACTTATGACCAATATCAGCCCTCGCGCATTCATCCAATTATCAGGCCCAGATAGCCGCAAATTTTTGCAGGGCCAGGTCACCTGCGACATGGACAGCCTTACCGGCGGCGCCACTATCAATGGTGCTCACTGCTCGCCCAAGGGTCGAATAATTTTTCTGTTTAGCGCCACAGTCGACAGCGCGGAAAACATTGTTTTGCAGATGAACAAGTCGATCGCAGCTATAGCCCTAGCCAGCCTTAAAAAATATGCCGTGTTCTTTAAAACACAGATCAGTGATATTAGCGACCAGCAGCTTACGCAGAACTCACAGAGCAATTTAGAACGACTGCGTGCCGGCAGCGCCGAGGTAGTTGCCGAAACCAGCGACCTATTTATCCCACAGATGTTAAATCTTGATGCTCTCGGCTATATCAGCTTTAAAAAAGGCTGCTACACCGGTCAGGAGATTGTCGCCCGCGCCCATTATCGCGGTGCGGTCAAACGCAGAATGCACCACCTGCAGTTACAGGCCGGTGTACTGCCTAGCCCGGGCGATTCGATACAAGACAGTGCCGGCAAAGCCATCGGCAATATTGCCAGCGCCGCAGCGGTCGATGATACAACGATTGAAATATTGGCCGTGTTGGCCGACAAGTCTGCCGACGCCACCGAAATACAGATTGGCGAAGGCCAATTGACCACAGCAAAACACCTGCCATTGCCCTATGAGATTCCAGCCGGGCCGTGAACAACGTCATAGAATGGTTAGCAAATAATCAACAGATACTGGTTTGGGTTGGCGCGGCCTCAGCTTTTGTCTTTATCGCCAGCCTACTATCACTACCCTGGTTGGTCGCTAAAATCCCCGAAGATTATTTTGTCCCCAAAAAACGTCAGCCCACCCAATGGAAATCCCAACGGCCACTGTTGAGGTTGCTGGCGTTAGTCGGTAAAAATCTGATTGGCTATGGCCTGATACTGGCCGGTACACTGATGCTGTTCTTACCAGGCCAGGGCATTCTGACGATGGTTACAGGGCTATTATTAGTTGACTATCCGGGTAAATTTCGCATTGAACGCCGCATCGTCAGCACTCCCACCGTGCTCAATGGCCTTAACTGGTTGCGCGCCAAGGCCAAGAAACCACCACTAACTATTAGTTAGGTGTCGCGGCCAGATAGGGCACTTTGCCCACCAGCACCTCATTGCCTGCGCTGGGAAGCGGCGGAATATTACGCGCCAGCACTAGGCTGATTAGCGCCATACCAGAACCCATCAAAAATACCGCCATGGGCGAGACCAGCCACACCAATCCAAACAGCACTGGAATGACCACCGCAGCTATATGGTTAATGGTAAAGGCGACACCAGCTGTCGAGGCTATATCTGCCGGATCGGCAATCTTTTGGAAATAGGTTTTAATCGCAATCGCCAGCGAAAAGAACAGATGGTCGGCGACATAGAGTCCCGCCGCCCAGGTGGCATCATCGACAAAGGCGTAGGCGGTAAACACACAAAACAGCCCACAGTATTCAAAAGTCAGCGCTCGACGCTCGCCAATACGGCCAACCAGATCACCAATTCGAGCGGCAAAAGCCCAATTAAATAAATGATTAATAATATACAGCGCGGCAATATCACTCACACTGTAACCAAATTTTTCCACCATCAAAAACCCGGCAAATACTGTGAATATCTGACGTCTGGCGCCGCCCATAAAAGTGAGTGCGTAGTACAGCCAATAGCGTTTACGGAGCAAGAGATGTTTACGCTGAGCCGTCTTGGCTTCAAAACGCGGAAAAGCCAACCACATAAAAGCTGTGAGAATCAAGCAGGCACCGCCACTAACCAGATAGATAGCCTTGTAACTCAGTCCGAAATGATCCTGAGCCACCCATAAAAAACTGTAGGCCACTAGGGATGCGATAGAACTGGCGGCAATGAGCTTGCCCAACAGGACAGGTGTTTCTTCAACACTAAACCACTGCAGAGTCAGGGACTGCTTAACGGTCTCAAAGTAGTGAAAGCCCACCGACATAATAAAGGTCGTGAAGTAAAGCCCAAGCACCGAGGGTAAATAACCCGTCAGGGCAATACCCACACCCAATAGGGCGAGTGACAAATAAGCAAAGGTCTGCTCTTTTAGAATCAGCAGGACAAACACCGCGGTAAATGCCAAGAAGCCAGGGATCTCACGAATGCTTTGCAGCATGCCAATTTCCGCGCCAGTAAAAGCCGCCTTTTCGATCACAAAATTATTGAGCAATGCCATCCAGGTGGCAAAGGCAATAGTCATTGCCACCGACATGAGAATAAGTAAATCTTTTGGCGTCTGCCAAGACTTTGTTAGCACTGGTTTGTTTCCGTTTAATTATGTTAATCGACGTTATCGAGCAAATCCTGAACTCCACCAATGTCATCCTGAGCGCAGCGAAGGATCTCAAACATCCACCAACACCACCTCTTCCGACGGCAGCTGCCAATCAATCGACTGCATACCCTGCTGTCGCAAATAGTCATTCGTCGCAGAAAAATGCTTACAACCCAAAAAACCTCGATATGCCGACAGCGGCGATGGATGCACAGATTTCAACACCAGATGCCTTGACTGATCAATAAAGGCACCTTTTTTCTGGGCATGACTACCCCAGAGTAAAAACACCACAGCATCACATTGATCATTTATTGCGCGAATTGCCTGATCGGTAAATTGCTCCCAGCCCTTGCCCTGATGAGCACCGGCATCAGCCTGCTCGACGGTCAGCGTAGCATTGAGCAATAGCACCCCCTGCTTGGCCCAGCTAGTAAGACAGCCATGATTGGGCTGGGTAATACCCAAATCAGATGCCAACTCTTTATAAATATTGGCCAACGAGGGCGGCACCTTAACCCCAGGCAGCACTGAAAAGCTAAGACCATGTGCCTGATTGGGGCCATGGTAGGGATCCTGCCCCAAAATAACCACCCGCACCTTATCAAAGGGGGTATCGTTAAAGGCAGAAAACCACTGTGAACCCGGTGGGTAGATCACCTTGCCGCTGTTTTTTTGCTGCTGCAAAAACACTTTTAATTGCTGCATATAGTGCTGATCAAACTCATCACCAAGCACCTCTAACCAACTCGGATCTAACTTCACCGCTCCCTGATCAACCATGTAAATACTCTCTATATCACTGATGAAAAACTAACTTTAAAAGCAGGCGCAATGTTACCATATGCGGTTATGAAACCTGCCTCCACTTTCTATATCTGGCGCCTCACCTGGCCGACCATCCTCAGCAATATGGCCTTTATGCTGACGAGTCTTATATTTCTGAAAATTGCCGGCGGCATGGGTACCGACGAAGTAGCCGCGGTTACCACAGGTCAGCGTCTATTCTTTGTTTTGTTTGCGGTAATGATGGGACTATCCAGTGGCACCACGGCGTTAGTGGGTCGCTATTGGGGCGCAGGCGATAAAGAGCGTGCCGGTCGCGTTGCGGCGCTGTCAGTCATTATATTTTTCGTTGATGGATTACTGTTGTCGTGGATTGCGATTCCATTTCTCGAACCCCTCGTGAGCATTTTCGGCCTTACCCCAGAGGCCCAGGCGCTCGCGGTCGACTTTGTTTTCTACACTGTACTCTATGCGCCACCCCTGCTTATTG
>JAQWUP010000087.1 GCA_029242085.1 Porticoccaceae bacterium | reverse complement strand
GAAAGTGAAAAATATCTGGTAACTTTGGGCACTCTCTACAAAAAGTATTCTTTTGATAATCTATCAACGCCTACAGATTCTCAGCCTGCGAGCGTTAACTTCGCTGTTGCTGCAGACTCTATCTATACTGACGGTTTAAACCTCACGAACAATAGTGATGGTATCGATTTTACCTCTACTACTTCGGTAGGCACTGCGCTGACCAGAGCCGACCTTACCGACATGTTTAGTCTTAAAATTGATGACTCTCCTGCAATCAGCATTGGCCTAGAGCATCTTCACGGCGATACACGAAAGTTATCAGGTTCGGAGATCGCCTATGAATTAACCAATGTAATTAATGAGCGCTTCGGTGACGGCAAATCATTCGACTTTAGTGCGGAGGCTTCACAAAATTTAAAAATTACACGTATTGATACTAGTGGCACTGCTCAGGCTATCACACTAGATCTTGGCACCCTCGCGGATTTTCCGGCTGACGGCATAATTACGCCTGAGCCCCTTTCTACCCTTATAAACACTGCACTTGCTGCAGACGCCAATTTTGACGATATGACCGTTAGCTATGATGCAGCGAATCAGGGATTTAGATTTTTGCAGGCTGACAACGGCACCGATTCAGTATACTTAGCTTCAGGTGCGGTTGGTTCCGAGACCAATGCCGTTTTAGGCGTCAGCGCACAAGTCGGGACTACTCCCATCACTAACTTCGGCACACTATTAGCGCCTCTGGATTCTAATGTTTCGGATGTTATCCTTAAAAGTGTGCTGCCCAATGGTGCGGCGTTTACTACAAGCTCTAACCAGCGGTATGGAATTTCAGTAAATTACACCGAGGGAAAGTTTATTGTTGCCTCGGGTACCACGGGCGATGAATCGAGTATCGAAATAGGGACTGTTTCTGCGATGGCAACGACTCTTTTAGGTATGAGTACAGCTGGACACATCGTGCAGGCTGAAACATCACAGATTAATAATCTACCTGCAGTACGTGGCCAGCTCTCGTCTCCCGCCGTAGTGACGGGTAATCAGATGGGCGTCGATCCGCGGAAGTCGTTCGCGGTTAATAATGACAATAGAAATGTCACCGTTATTGTTGACGGTATTTCTGCACAAATTCAATTGACTGTGGGTCAGTACTCCATTGGTACATTTACTGAGCATCTTCAGGCGAAAATTAATCTGATGGCCGATTCGTTGGGTCGCACTGTTTCTGGAGTGACCGTTGGTTTTGACGAAACCGCAGAATCGATTGTAATTACGGGAGCCACATCATCGGATAACTCATTCATTCAGGTCGCAGGTCATGCTGACTGGGGTCTTGAAGATATCGATGCTGGTTTTGGTAAAACATCTTCCTATATCGAGCTAGTCCCCGATACGGCAGGCACAAGTGAAGTCTATGTGACTCAAGATAACGCAGGCGACTGGATTGAGACCACAGATAAGGCAGACTTTGATGATGAAGATATTCCCTACTGGACACCAATTTTCCTTGATAAGGGCGAACTGACATTTGATACCAGTGGTACCTTAGTATCGCCGATCGGTGGTGCCGCACTGGAGAGTGACAACATTACCGGTGGCGCAATTCAGTTGGCATACAACAATAGTACACAGTTTAACAGCCCATTTGCGGTACTGAGTCAGTCACAGAACGGTGCGCCGGAAGGTGACTTGGTTGGTGTAAACATCGGCGATGATGGTCTGGTAGTTGCCAGTTACTCAAATGGCTCACAGAAATCTCTCGGCAAAATTATTCTTGCTAACTTCGCAACGCCAAAAGGTTTGCGCCAGGTAGGTGATACCAGTTACTCAGCAACATCGGGTTCTGGTGATGCCACATTGGGTGAACCAGGTGCGGCAGGTTTCGGAACTATTCGTGCTGGTGCACGAGAGCGTTCCAATGTGGATTTGACCGCAGAGCTGGTTGATCTAATTACCGCACAGCGAAACTTCCAGGCTAACGCCAAAGCGATTGAAACAAGTTCATCGTTGACGCAAACCATTATTAATATCCGCGGTTAAGGCCCGGATCTAACCAAGAGCACTGAGCATGGATAGATTAGCATTCACCTCTCTCGCCGCTGTACAGAGTCAGTCTGAAATTAGAGCTCAGATTACCAATGCGATGGCCAATGTTTCGACCGTCGGTTTTAAAGAGAGCTACGAAGTGGCTACCGAGTCGGTGAAGATTGACGGCGTTGGTTATGAAACGCGTTTTCAGCCTTCGGTACATAAGCGCGATGTGATTAGTCTCGCGCCCGGCACTATATCCATGACCGGCAACCCGTTAGATGTAGCCCTAATGGATAAAACGGTGCTCGGTATTCAGGCCGACAATGGTGAGATTGGCTTTACTCGTCGCGGCGATTTAAGGGTGTCGGCAACTGGTGTTATTGAAACCTCTGTCGGCCACTTGGTACTGGGCGAAGCTGGGCCCATCACTGTGCCACAAGGACAGCTGGTGACAGTTAGCCCAGACGGAACTCTGTATGCAAAGTCGCTCGTTGAACCAGAAACGCCAGCGATCGAGATTGGCAAACTGATGTTACGGGATGCCAGTGAAACTAAATTGATCAGGCGAGAAGACGGCTTGTTTGAGCCCATGGAGCTTGAGTTCAGAGGCACAGATTTTCCAACCGGTCCCCTGGTGGCGTCACTGCAGAGTGGCGGTCTGGAGGGCAGCAATGTCAATCCCATCGAAACCATGGTCAAGATGATGGATTTTAGTCGCTCATTTGAAGCGCAGATAAAAATGATTACCGAAGCCAAGTCTCTTGATGAGAATGGCTCAAGCATGATGAGACTGCCTTAAGCCGAATGGTTTAACGCAGCGAAATCTAATTAGAGGATACTAATAATGGACGCATCACTTTGGATCGCCAAAACAGGATTAACAGCGCAGCAGACGCGCATGCAGGTTATCTCTAACAATCTGGCAAACGTTAACACCACAGGTTTTAAGAAAGACCGTGCCGTGTTTGAAGACCTGTTATATCAAAACATTGTCCCCGCTGGTGGCCAGGCCGATGCTGAAAACGAAACGCCGACCGGCTTGATGCTGGGTACGGGTACCCGTGTTGTTGCCACTGAAAAGCTACATATGCAGGGCAATATTATCACCACTGAAAATGCCCTGGATGTCGCCATTACCGGCGAGGGTTATCTGTCTGTGCAGCAGGCCGATGGTTCGATTGCCTATACCAGAGACGGTTCGCTAAAGCTCTCTTCCGAGGGCCAGCTGATTACAGCTGGGGGTGAACCGATTATCCCAGCGATCAATATTCCGCAAAACACTGCCAGCATCACAATCGGTCGCGATGGAATAGTCACGGCCGAGCTTGCCAACAGTGGCGGAGCAGCTCAGGTTGGTCAGCTTCAGCTCTCACGTTTTGTCAATAACTCTGGGCTGCAGCCGATTGGTCGCAACCTGATGCGTTCGACCAATGCCAGTGGTGACCCGATTATCAGCATCCCCGGTCAGGATGGTGCTGGAATGTTAATGCAGGGATCTCTGGAAGCGTCCAACGTCAATGTGGTCGAAGAAATGGTCAATATGATCGAAACCCAGCGCGCCTATGAGGTCAACTCAAAAGCCATCGCTGCGGCGGACGGCATGTTGCGCTTCTTGAATAATAATCTATAAGGCGGGCGATTAAAGATGCTGCGTTTACTCAAAACTTTGCTTCTGGCTAGTTTCTTAACTGCCTGCGCCGCCCAGCCGCGAATGATGCCGACCGCAGAATTTGCGCCGGTACAGCCAATTCCGGCCGCTAAAGCGACCCAGGTGACTGGTTCGATTTTCACCAATGGCCGCAAACTATTTGGCGATCTGCGCAGCTATCAGGCCACCGAGATTAGAGTGGGCGATTTAATCACCGTACTGCTCAATGAAACGACACAGGCTTCGCGGACCTCTGGTTTAAGCACCAGTCGCGAGTCCACCAATGATGCTATTGGCCTTAATCAGAAAGACTCTATTGTCGACAAAATTGGTTTTGGCGCCGGCTTCTTTGACGGTGTAAAAACCGATGGCTCTTCGATCACCAGCGAAGGTTCTGGTACCGCAGGCCAGGCTGCCACATTGACTGGTTCAATCTCAGCCATGGTGGTAGAGGTATTGGCCAATGGCAATTTGGTTATTGTCGGCGAGAAGCAATTGGCGCTTACCGAAGGCAGCGAGTTTATTCAGGTCAAGGGCATTATTCGCCCGGCAGATATCCAGCCTGACAACACTATTTTGTCTCAGCGTATTGCTCATGCGCAGATTTCCTATCGTGGTACTGGTGATCTGGCATCGGCGTCGCGACCCTCTTGGGGCACGGGACTGCTCTATAAATTCTGGCCGTTTTAAGCGGCTGTTGGAGAACATAGAATGTTTACAGTTAAACGCACAATGCTATTGGGTGCTCTGGTCACTGCCTTATTGGTAGCGTCCACAGCGGCAGCCGATCGAATCAAAGACCTCACCGATGTGGCTGGCGTACGCGCCAACAAACTGATTGGTTTTGGTTTGGTGGTCGGCTTGCAGGGTTCTGGTGACGGCAAGGATTTACCACTTACCGCTCAGGCATTAAAAACTATGTTATCTGGTTTGGGTGTCAGTGTTGATGGCCCAGTCAGTGACTATGATCTCGGTGATCAGATGGCCGCACTGGCCGTGCAGAATGCCAAGAAAGAACTAAAGTTAGAAAATGTTGCAGCAGTGATAGTGACTGCTGAACTGCCTCCCTTTGCCAAGCCCGGTCAGCGCATTGATGTCAACGTGGCTGCAATCGGCGTGGCAGAATCTCTGCGCGGTGGCAGCCTGATAATGACTCAGCTGCGCGGTGTTGATGGTCAGACCTATGCGCTGGCTCAGGGCGCTATGACGGTGACCGGCATCAGTGCCGATGCCGCGGGCAGCAGTATCCAAATTGGTGTTCCCACCGCAGGCCGTATCCCCAACGGGGCGACAGTTGAGCGCAGAGTAGAAACGCCATTTGATAGTGCAGACCATATTGTTCTAAATGTTCGCGATGTTGATTTCTCTACCTCTAATGCCATCACTGAGGCGATTAATCTGGCCTTTGGGCCCGGTGTTGCCAGTGCTATTGATGGCGTTTCTATTGCCGTAATGGCCCCTCGGGACTCGTCTCAGCGCGTGACTTTTTTAAGCATGATTGAGAATCTTGACGTCACTCCGGGTGAGCCCTCAGCGCGAGTGGTGATTAATTCAAGAACCGGTACCGCGGTAATTAATCGCAACGTCAAGGTAACTGCTGTGGCTGTTACTCACGGCGCTATTTCAGTAAATATTTCCGCCACCAACGAAGTCAGCCAGCCGGGTCCGTTTGCCGATGGCGAAACTGTCGGTGTGCAGAATGCCGACATTGTGGTCACTGAGCCAAATAATAAAATGTTTCTTTTCCAGCCTGGGGTCGATCTGCGTCAAATTGTCGATGCCGTTAATCAGGTGGGTGCTTCGCCCTCATCTTTAATCGCTATTCTCGAAGCGCTGAAAAGCTCCGGTAGTCTGCGTGCTGAGTTGGTGGTGATCTAAGTGACGGATATGAACTTGTCAGCCAAGAGTTATCTTGATTTCGCCGGACTCGGTGAACTGCGCACGCGCGCCAAGAATAACGAAGAGAGTGCTGCACGAGAGGTAGGTCGTCAGTTTGAAGCCATGTTTGTGCAGATGGTATTTAAGTCTGTACGCGAAGCCAACGAGCCAATGAAAAGCGGCCTTTTGGGTTCCTCAAGTGTGGATACCTTTGAGCAGATGTACCACGAAGAACTGTCTCAGGTAATGGCACAAAAGGGTGTTTTTGGTCTCGGTGACTGGCTTACCGAACAGGTTAAAACCCAGACTAACAGCACCAAGGCTGTAGATGCTTATCAGCAGCTTGCGGGCCAGCCGGTGAGTCCGAGCCTGTCCTTGCATCCAACGGTAAAAAATCCAGCGCTGCCACTTGTTCGTCCTGGCATGTCTCCAGTCTCAGGGATTAAATTATGAGTGATATTTTATCCATTGGTGCTGGTGCCACGCAGCTGTATCGCCAATCACTGGCGACGGTCAGTAATAATATTGCCAACCTAAATACCGAGGGTTATTCCCGTCAGGTGTCCTCGTCTGCTGAAGGTATGCCCAGTGAACAG
>JAQWUP010000074.1 GCA_029242085.1 Porticoccaceae bacterium | reverse complement strand
GTGTTTGTGCTGATTGCCGTGGCTATGGTGCCGGTCTATGCCCAATCCGATAGCATTATTAATCTGCTGCAAGAGCTCTGGGGCCTGATCAGTATGCCAATTCTGGCCTGCTTTGCAGTGGGCCTGTTATTTTAGAATGTGGACTATCGTGCAGCCATTGCCGCGGTGATTTTTGGGGTGTTGATGTATGCTTGCATTATCTGGCTATGGATGCCGCTGCATTATATTCATATGACGTTTTTCACGTTCTTTATCTGTGTTGGACTGGCGCTGAGCATCAACCGATTAATCTTTGGCAACAGAGCCGAGTTTATTGGCCTTAACTCTGCAGATGAAGAATCAGCAGACTTGTCGGCTGCATAATTGGCAGTTGCAGCCCAAAATTCATTAGGGCATCGCCACTGACCACCGAGCCGTTAATCACATCTAGAATAGATGATGAGGTACTGCTCGGTGTGCTGGGCCAGATAATACTCAGCGTATAAAGCCTATTGGCATCCAACCCGCGCAGGCGCAACCGGCCCATTGCTGTGGTGGGTGGACTGTTGAGCAGCGCATAGGAAAATATTGCCTGCTGCTGATTAGCAGCAACGATGCCAAAACTATTTTCATATTCACTGGTATTAAGACGCACTAGGTCACCGCTATGCATTAATTCCCGGTGCTGTTTATGCAGTGTTACAGCTGTTGCTAACTCGCGCTTTTCTTCATCCTCGATTTCAAGCAGATTGGCCTCAATACCCATATGCCCAAACAGGGCTACACCAGCTCGAGTAGCCATACTGATACTGCGCCCTGTGATATGGCAGTCTCGGGGCCCGACATGGGCACCCATAAACTCTGCTGGGAAAAACATTGAAAAGCCTTTTTGGATCTCCAATCGATCCAGCGCATCATTGCTATCCGAGGGCCAAATTCGATCGGTGTAAGCTAAAATCCCAAAGTCAGCACGGCCACCTCCCGAGGAACAACTTTCAATTTCCACCATTGGGTGCGCGCCACGAACACGGGCCAACAGTTGGTAGAGCGCCAGTGTTTGATAATGAGTCACCGCCCGCCCCTCGGTATTGCCGGGCTGATTATTGACCCGATTCATATCCCATTTTAAGTAGGCAATTGGATACTGGCACAGCAGCGCGTCGATGCAGTTAAACAGATAGTCCTGCACCTCTGGTCTGGTTAAATCCAGCACCAGCTGATGTCTAGCGAGAATTAATGGCGCTGGTGGCGTGCTTAGAATCCAATCTGGATGAGCGCGATAAAGATCGCTATCCGGGTTAACCATCTCCGGTTCAATCCACAGACCAAACTCCATACCTACAGCCTGCACATGGTCAATTAATGGGCTCAAACCATCGGGGAAAACCGTTTGATCGACAGTCCAGTCCCCCAGGCCAGCGCGGTCCGATTTACGGTTTTTAAACCAGCCATCATCCAGCACAAAACGCTCCGCACCCACTTCAGCGGCACTGTCTGCCAGCGCCTGAAGTCGTTCCAGAGACAGATCAAAATACATGGCCTCCCAGGTATTAAAATGCACCGCTTTGGCCTTCCCCGCCATGCGCTCATCGGTAAGATGGGATCGGATATAACGATGAAAACAGCCCGACAGCGCCGATAAGCCATTATGGGTGCTGGCACCATAGAGCACTGGCGAGCAATAGGACTGGTTGGGTTCAAGGCTCAGTTCACCGGGGAAAAACAGCTCCCCCAGCTGGGCATAGGCACGGCCGACAAACTGCTCTTCAATACGAATACGGTGATTGCCACTCCAACCCAGATGCAGCCCATAGGCTGCGCCTGCAGCTTCATTGGTCTGCTCGGTATGAATAATCACCCCGGGAAATGAATCATGGGAAGTTCGCCCGGAGCGATTTTCCCGCAGATAGGTGCCCATAAATCGGTCTACTGAATGACGCTGAAATTCATTGGCCCAGCGGCCCTGAAAGCCGAGGATTTTATTGTAGTCCATAGGCAGGGGAATACTGGGCGCATTGCACTGCTCCACCGACAAGCTACTGTCGCCAATATTGCACAGCTCAGTGCTGGCTGTTAAGACGTCGCTGTCAGCGTCAAGGCCGAGCCTATGGGTCACCCGAATCTGAGTTCCCTCACAGACAGAGACAATGGTTAGATGGCTATCGTTATGTTGAGTAACAGACTCAGTCTGCGCACTTATCGCCCAGCCAACACCCTGGCGATGAATCTGAATGCCCGGATTACCCTGAAAGCCCGCGCCCAATTCTGGCGATAGGGAGATAGGTGCCTGTTCTGGTGGGGAGGCGGGTGCCTCCTGCTGGGTCGCTAACAACGCTAACATCTCGGGGCTGGTACCCTTGCCTAGACGTGCACCCCAATAGAGTATCCCGGGGCCATTGCCGCGGCAGTCCAGCACTAAACTACTATGGCGGCTATGGATGGTATAAAAGAGCATTACAGCTTGTGACATAGGGTGATCTTCTTATTATTATGCTGCTTTACTTGGACTTAGGTGCCCATTCATAATGCCGTATTTCTCGGCCGCAGGGCCAGCGAATTTTAATCATACTGCTCTAAATCAGACCATAACAGGAGTTATTATTTTGGCATCTACAAGTAATAGCCAGCTACCCTTTAGCGAAATTGTCAAAGTGCGATACAGCGATCTGGATGCTCAGGGGCATCTGTATTTCGCCAACTATTTGGTCTTTGGCGATGAGGTATTGGGCGCCTATATGGAGCAACTTGGCCTGAGTATTATGGATCCCCTCAATGCACCCTGCCTGATATTTACCGTTAATATCCATTGCGACTATCTCAATGAAATTGCCGGAGATTCTGCTATTGCAGTCTATGCGGGATACGGCCGCTTAGGTAAATGCAGTGCCGATGCGGTGTTTGAATTATATGATAATAGCGACGGAGTACTGTTGGCCAAAGGCGGTTTAACTCAGGTCTTTGTCGACCCTAAAACCCGGCAGTCAATGCCCATACCCGCATTTTATAGAGAGAATATTATTGCACAGCAAAAGGAGTTAGAGAGCTAGATTGAGCCCTCTAATATTCTAGCCAGCAGTCTGGGGTTGTCTGGTTTTGATCCAGTGCACAAGTCGCAACAGATAGCCTGCAACTAGCAGGCCAACCAACAGTGAAAATGTCGTCGTATCCGAGGTACTGCCCTGAGGCTGACCCTCCGCGAGTTTACCCAGATAGATCACCAGAAAAACTAAGGCGATCGAATGAACGCCAATGCGATGCAGCCTTTTCCAATTAGCAGGCCCACTTTGGCAACTGCTTTATCGGTCGAGGTCAGTGCCATGGCAAATATCATAAGATAAACCAAGGTACCTATAATCAGTGTATCCACGGTTCTTTGCTCACCACTCACCCACAGGAATGAGCAAAGTGCCACCAGATGAATACTGTGGGCAAAGGCAAAAGACAGGCCTAAATTGCGTCTGTTTTGACGAACAAACTGAGCGGCCCTGTTGCCGACAAAATAATTCAGCGCACTCGCTGTAAACACCAGCATAAACACCACAAACGAGAGCCGCGCTGTATAACGCGCCCAAAATAATAGCTTTTCAGTTTGATCACTGCCCTCCATAGAAACAATCCATAACAGCAAGGTGGCACTAAGCACCGCGATCAAGCCACTCCATTTGGATAAACTCATCATGTTAGTCATACCACCACCTAGGTTATCTGGTTATTGCTATTTTTGCTTAGCCCATACGCAGCAACGCACAGATTTTATTGCCCGCCGGATCGCGCAGATAGGCCAGATACATACCACTATCTCGCACACCAGGAGGGTCTTCGCAGGTGATGCCGCCATTAGCCACACCAGCCGCATGCCAGGCATCACCTTGAGCTGTATCGCTAACATTAAAACCTAAGGTTGAGCCATTACCATGAGAGGCAGGCTGTCCATCAATAGGCACGCTCAGACCGAGAACACCGGTATCAGTAAAGTAAAAGCAGCGGCCCTTGGGATCAATAACACCAGGCTTAATGCCCAACTCACCCAGGATGGCATCATAGAATTTTTTTGACTCTTCGATGTTGTTAGCACCGATCATGACATGACTAAACATAGTTTTCTCTTCAAAAGTTGAGGGATCGATAAAAATAAGAATGCCAGTGGAAAACTTCGTTTTTGTTCATGTCCTCTGGACGCTCAGTTTGCTATAGAACCATCTGCATATCAATCAGCTGAATGGGATAATATCGATCGATCAAGAAAATCGACAATCCCAGAACC
>JAQWUP010000057.1 GCA_029242085.1 Porticoccaceae bacterium | reverse complement strand
TAAATACCTCACCGGTTTTAGGGTGCTGACGGCGTGGTGCGGCGAGGCTGTAAATCACCAGATCCACCTGCCCTAAATCCGCTTTAATCGTGTCGATGGTGCGCTGTTTTACATCATCTGAAAATGCATCGCCATTCAGGCTCTTGGCATAGAGACCGTCCTGCTCGGCAAACTTGTGAAAAGCGGCGCTGTTATACCAGCCCGCAGTGCCCGGCTTAGTTTCAGTGCCCGGCTTCTCAAAGAAAATACCTAATGTGGAGGCGCCAGCTCCAAATGCTGCGGTAATTCTCGCTGCCAGACCATAGCCGGTGGAGGAGCCAATAACCAATACGCGCTTAGGGGCATCGATGGGACCCTGGGCTTTGATGAAATCAATCTGATTCTGAACATTGGCCTCACAGCCAGTCGGATGTGTCGTGATACACATAAAGCCGCGAACGCGGGGCTTAATAATCATACAAATGTCTCCATACGTTTTGTTAGTAGCACAGGCTAAAAATTTAGCCGCAATGATACAGTAATGACTGTAATCTAGTAACCTTTGTTCAGGACTTAAAACCGCGCCAATGCTATGCTGTAGCAAATAACAGTCGACACATATAATATTCAGGCGCGCTAATGTCCCAATCGCAAAATCTTCCCTACCCCTTTATGCGACCAGAGTTTCTTCAGGCTTTGGAAAATAGCAAAAGTGCCTCGCAACAATCTGGCTGGGAGCCAATTCATCTCTCGCTTGACGACGGGCAGCAAAGCGGATTTATGCCGCTGTATTTAAAACAGCACAGCATGGGCGAATATGTGTTTGATCATGCCTGGGCCAATGCCTATCATGAGAATGGCCTGGAGTATTTCCCCAAGCTGCTGACCGCAATACCTTTTACCCCCTCAACTGGCCCGCGTATTCACGGCATCGATCAGCTCGAGCAAGACCATTGCAACCAGTTATTTGAGGAGGTGCTGAGCGTTGCCGATGAGACCGATGCCTCGAGTTGGCATCTGCTATTTCCCCAGGCTGATGAGTTAGAGTTATTTAATGACCCTCGGCTTTTGCAGAGAAGCGGCGTGCAATACCATTGGTATAACCATGGCTATGCCAGCTTTGACGATTTTCTCGCCAGTATGAATTCACGCAAACGAAAAATGGTGCGCAAAGAGAGGGCTGAAATTAGCAGGCAAAATATTGATGTCGAGGTATTGCAAGGCGCAGATATTGGTGAAGATATCTGGGCGCTTTTCTATCAGCTCTACGAGCGCACCTATGCCAAACGCAACGGCACCAGGGGCTATCTCACCCAGAGCTTTTTTACCCAAATAGCCAAATCGATGCCCGAGCAAATAGCTATGGCCGTAGCCAGCCAAGATGGCATTCCCATCGCTTGCGCACTGTATTTTTTTGATTCTGACACATTGTATGGACGCTACTGGGGCAGTGTCGCTGAATTTTCCTATCTGCATTTTGAGCTGTGCTACTACCGCGGCATTGAGTTTGCCATCGAGCTGGGATTGCAGCGCTATGACGCTGGCGCTCAGGGCGAACACAAACTGATGCGGGGTTTTGAACCGATTAGAACCCATTCAATACATTGGATAAGACATCCGCAATTCCGGGATGCCATTGCCCGGTTCTTAGCACAGGAAGAGCTATCTATCGCCAGTCATATTCAGCAAGCGGAGGAGTTACTGCCCTTTAAAAAACCGCAGTAATCGCGCGCACTACCACTCACCCGTATTTTCCATCGAGGCCCAGGGCTCAATAACAGGGAGCGCATCGCCGCGCTGAAGAAGTTCTATAGAGATATTGTCGGGTGAACGCACAAAGGCCATATGGCCGTCACGGGGTGGGCGATTAATGGTCACCCCAGCCTGCATTAGCTGCTCACAGGTTGCATAGATATTGTCGACGCGGTAAGCCAGGTGGCCAAAATTACGACCGCCACTGTATTCTTCCGCATCCCAGTTATAGGTCAACTCAATCACCGGCGCACTGCGTTGCTCTGCCAGTTCTCTGTCTTCAGCCGCGGCCAGAAAAACCAGTGTAAAGCGTCCGGCTTCGCTGTCTTTCCTAAATACCTCAGTAAGCCCTAATCCGGCGCAATAAAAGGCCAGCGACTTTTCAAGATTCGAAACTCGAACCATGGTATGAAGATATTGCAGACCCATAATATTTCCCTAACCAATAGATTGACTCAACGGTGGATACTATAGCGCGAGATAGCGTATATCGCTCAGTAGTTTTACCAGATGAGTCATAAATCGACCGGCATCACCACCGTTAATCAGTCTGTGGTCATAGGACAGACACAGCGGCAGCATTAGGCGCGGCACAAATTCACTGCCATTCCAATGGGGTTTAATCTGCGATTTTGAAACGCCCAGAATACCGACCTCAGGCGAGTTAACGATAGGCGTAAAGCCAGTACCACCAATAGCTCCGAGACTGGATAGGGTAAAACATCCCCCCTGCATATCAGAGGGCTTTAACTTGCCCTCGCGGGCCAAGCCAGCAAGGGACATAATATCTTCAGAAATTTCCCAAATACCTTTTTCATCGGCATTTTTAATCACTGGTACGACCAGACCGCGAGGTGTGTCCACAGCCATTCCAACATGAACAAAGTGCTTCTGAACGTAGTGTTCACCATCGCCAGCTAATGAGCGATTAAATTCAGGGTTGGCCTGTAGTGATGTAGCGATGGCTTTAATTAGGAAAGCTACCGGCGTCACGCGAATGCCGCGCTTCTCACCCTCGGCCTTAAGCGACTTACGGAAGTCTTCAAGCTCAGTAATATCAGCATCATCAAACTGGGTAACATGGGGCACATTGAGCCAGTTACGCTGCATATTATTGGCGGTTAATTTTTGTATTTTGCTCAGTTTTACAGATTCGATCTCACCGAACTGAGTAAAGTCGACTGCAGGAACCGCTGGAATTCCGGAACCGCCACCCGCTGTAATTGATAAATCGCCGGAAGAATTACTCAGTGCATTCTTTACATAGTCATTAACATCATCTTTCTGAATACGGCCACGGGGGCCAGTGCCTGTGACCTTGTCCAGACTGACGCCCAACTCTCGCGCCAATAGTCGCACTGATGGGCCAGCGTAAACGCTAGTTGCCGCTGGGTCTTCAGCACCGGACACTGGTGCTGCAGGGATTTTTGGGCTCGCCGTATTAGTTGATGGCTGAGGGGCCGATGGCTGAGCAACTGCCGGCGCGACGGGTTTGGCAGCCACAGCCTCTGCAGCAACTTCCTCTACCGCTTTTTCTTTCACAGCAACCGCTGCACCGGCAACCTCTAACATAGCAACCTGACCACCGGTGCGTAACTTATCACCCTCTGATGCGAGAATTTTAAGCACTGTACCCGCATGGGAAGACGGCACATCCATAGTCGCCTTGTCAGACTCTAAAACTATTAGAGTATCGCCCTCTTCAACCTGGTCGCCAACCGCAACCGATATTTCAATAACATCTATTTCATCATCACTACCAATGTCTGGCACCACAATTAACTGCTCGGATGCAGCCGCTGGCTCTGCCTCGGCAACCGCTTCTGACACCTCTGCAACAGGCTCAACTACGTCCTCTTTAGCTGGCTCTGGCTCAGGGTCCGCAGCGGCCTCAGCCGAAGTTTCGATCTCGGCAATTGCATCACCGATTTTGACCGTCGCACCGTCCGCAACAAGATATTTTACCAGGGTACCGGCATAAGGGCTTGGCACATCCATAGTGGCCTTGTCCGACTCTAGAACCAGCAAAGAGTCTTCCGGCTCTAAAGAATCACCTGGCGTTAAGTTTAATTCAATTACATCAACGCTCTCTGCACCACCAAGATCCGGAACTGTTACGATTTCTATTGCCACTTTATAGCCCTTTTATAAATACTTTAATGTTACTTTTTATACCAAATTTACAGGTAGAGAGGGTTGGCTTTCTCTGGATCAATATCAAATGTCGCAATAGCCTCGGCAACCACTGCTGGTTTGATCGAACCCTGGTCTGCCAGCGCTTTTAGAGCCGACACTGCAATAAAGTATCGGTCAACTTCAAAGAAATGACGCAGCGCTGCGCGGCTGTCACTGCGGCCAAAGCCATCTGTTCCCAACACGCTCATTGGGCTACTGATATAGCTGCGCATCTGCTCGGCATAGTTTTTCATATAGTCAGTCGCAACGATCACAGGTGCGCTGTCCTCGCCCAGCTGCTCGGCGATATAAGATTTTTTAGCTTTCTCAGTGGGGTGCAACAGGTTCCAACGATCAACCGCCTGCCCCTCTCGCACCAGCTCATTGACACTGGTCAGACTCCAAATATCAGCATCCACCTTATAGTCTTGCTTGAGAATCTCTGCCGCGGCAATCACTTCATTGAGAATCGTGCCTGCACCCATCAAGGTCACACTAAGCCCCTTGCCGGATGCCTTTTTAGCCACTGCAGGCAGCTTGTACATACCTTTGATAATGCCAGCTTCAGCACCCTCTGGAAGCTCCGGCTGAACATAGTTTTCATTCATGGTTGTCAGATAGTAGAAGCAGTTTTCCTTATCTTCAAACATGCGCTTGATACCATCCTGAATAATGACTGCCAGCTCATAGCTAAAGGCGGCATCGTAACTCTTACAGTTGGGAATGGTATTGGCCAGTATCAGGCTGTGACCATCTTGGTGCTGCAGGCCCTCACCATTTAGCGTGGTTCTACCTGCCGTAGCACCAATCAAAAATCCGCGTGCCTGGCTGTCGCCAGAGGCCCAGGCCAGATCTCCGATACGCTGGAAACCAAACATTGAGTAGAAAACATAGAATGGAATCATTGGGCAGGCACTGGTGCTGTATGCAGTTGCCAGCGCTAACCAAGCCGACATAGCACCAGCCTCGTTAATGCCCTCTTCGAGAATAACGCCCTTTTTATCTTCTTTGTAGTACATGATCTGCTGGTGATCATGGGGCACATATTGCTGCCCCGCTGAGGTGTAGATACCCAGCTGGCGGAACATACCCTCCATGCCAAAGGTACGGGCCTCGTCCGGCACAATCGGCACAACCGACTGACCAATATTCTTATCTTTAACCAGTGTCGAGAGCACACGAACAAAGGCCATAGTGGTAGAAATTTCTCGCTTACCACTGCTCTCCAGCTGCTTTTTAAAGGTGCTTAACGGCGGCACTACCATAGGCTCGAAGTGATGCTTTCGCGCGGGCAACGGTCCACCCAGCTCCTCACGGCGTCTGTTCATATAGGTGAGTTCCGGGCTGTCTTCGGCCGGACGGTAATAGGGCACCTCGGCAAGCTCATCATCAGAGATAGGCAGACCAAAACGATCGCGGAATTTGCGCAGGCTATCCATATCGAGCTTCTTAACCGAATGGGTATCATTGGCTGCCTGACCGTCACCAAGACCGTAGCCTTTAACCGTATGGGCAAGGATGACTGTGGGCTTGCCACTGCTGGCAACCGCTTCAGAGTAGGCGGCGTAGACCTTATAGGGGTCGTGGCCACCGCGGTTGAGCGCCATAATCTGCTCATCAGTCATATCTTTGACCAGTTCGAGCAGCTCTGGATACTTGCCAAAGAAATGCTCGCGGGTATAGGCACCGCCGTTGTACTTGTAGTTTTGCAGCTCGCCATCACAGACTTCATTCATGCGCTTGATCAACATGCCGCTCTTGTCTTTCTCCAGCAGTGCATCCCAGTGACGACCCCAGACGACCTTGATAACATTCCAACCGGCACCACGGAACACGCCTTCCAGCTCCTGCATAATTTTGCCATTACCGCGTACTGGGCCGTCGAGACGCTGCAGATTACAGTTGATAACAAAAATCAGATTTTCCAAACCTTCGCGACCAGCTAGCGAAATCGCACCCAAGCTCTCTGGCTCATCACATTCACCATCACCGAGGAAAGCCCATACCTTTCTGTCGCCACGAGCAACCAGGCCGCGAGCTGAGAGGTAGCGCATGACATGGGCCTGATAGATGGCTTGGATTGGCCCCAGACCCATAGAGACGGTGGGGAACTGCCAGTAGTCCGGCATTAGCCAGGGATGCGGGTATGACGACAGACCTGTGCCATCAACTTCGCGGCGAAACTTATCCAGCTGCTCTTCACTCAGGCGTCCCTCGAGGAATGAGCGCGCATACATGCCCGGTGCGCTGTGACCTTGAAAGAACACCAGATCACCGAGATTATCGCCTTCATTGCCGCGGAAAAAGTAATTGAAACCGATATCATAAAGCGTTGCCGCAGACGAAAAACTGGCGATATGGCCGCCGATCCCTTCACTCTGTTTATTGGCTCGCATAACCATAGCCAATGCATTCCAGCGCACCAGAGAGCGGATACGACGCTCCATAAACAGGTCGCCGGGCATCGCTTTCTCGCGATTTGCAGGGATAGTGTTGCGGAAAGGGGTGGTTACTGACTGCGGTAACTGAACACCTGTCTCGGCAGCATGCTCCTGTAACTGACTAAGAATATAGTTAGCTCTGTCATCGCCTTGAGCGCGACAAATTGAATCAAAGGCATCTAGCCATTCTTGAGTTTCAGTGGGATCTAAATCCTGCGACATGCGGCACCAATTAAGTTAGTTAACTTTGAGGTTGTAGAGGCGCCTGAGCAGGCTCCCAGCCACAACCATTTAATGGCGGTGATTTTAATGTAGCTGAGCTACAAAATCAACCGAAAAACCAACGAGCCTTTGTCTAAAATATTCTATATTAAACTTTAATAAATCCCTATAAGTCTATGTTTTATATTATCTTATCAAAACCAATAAGAAATACCTAATAAGTTAGTTTAACTACAAAATAGGTAATATTCAGAAATCATACTCATAGACCTGCCCTGACTCTCGCAGATCTACAGCAGTATTCTCGGCGCTGGAATCAGCGGTCTGAATCCACAGCGCCCGTCGCCTATCCAGCAACAACCGCTGGAAAGCATCCTGCAATGAGGAAACGGTCACCGCTCTCACGGCAGCGGCCAGCTCCGGACGGAAATTAAACTGCCTGTACCCGAGCCCAACAGACTCCATAAAGCGGCCATTCATCTCGGCCAGATTCTTGGGTTTTTCCTCTAGGCTGCTGAGCACTGATGCCTGATAACGCTCGATATCCTGATCGGTAAGCGCGCTAACATCAGCATTATAGTCTGTTATAAACTGGTTAAATTCACGTCTTAGCTCCGCTTCATTTGCCACTGGCGATTGCACCAACATAGCCAATCCGGGAACCCGACTGTGATTGCTAGCGAAAGCCGACACCACATAGCCAAGCTGCTTTTCAGTGCGCAGGCTATTATAGAAAGGCGACGACAGCATCTCCCCCAGTAATAGCACCTTGGCCCGCTCTTCCAAGCTATCTGCTGCGGCCTGAAAATAGACTGTTACCACCGCATCAGCATGGTCCACAGGGATATCAGCATTGATCGCAGCCTGATCTAGCCTGGCAACTCTAATCGGCGCTGCAACAACTACAGGCGTCAAAGACTGCGTAACCTGCGCTATCAGCGCTGTCGCTTCGGCCTGACCATGGTTACCACTTACCAGCATCTCAACTGATACCTGCCGCAGAAGACCCAAAGAAAACCGCTGTAAGTCAGCCATGCTTATCTGCTCGAGCACTGGCACCTGCTGCAATGGCGTCCAGGCACCTTTAATCATGGCATAGAGACCTGATATCACTTGGCGGAATGGATATTCGCGCTGAAAATTTGATAGCTGCCGCAGCCTTGTCTGTTTCAGTCGGGCAAAGCGCTCCTGATCCCATTCAGGATTAGCCAGCGCATTGAGAATGTTGCCCATCAGCACCGACTGCTTATCGGAATAGCCCCCAACAACAATTGAGATGCCGCGACTATTGGCACCCAGCGAAAAACTTAAACCCGCCTCAGTGGCCGGATATATCTGTGCACTGAGCTGATCCTTAATAAGATCGAGATACAGCTGTGTCGCCGTCAGCCCCTCTATTGAAGAGGCCTTATCGCTCTTCAACAATGTAATGATATGCGCCTTGGGCACACCGAACTCTGTATCTAACAGGTGCCAGGCACTGAGCCCCTCGCGTGCAACAAGCTGCTGAGGCACCTGGCTATCGGCGTCAGCCAGTAACTCAAGGCTTGCCGGAATATAGGGGTTGCGCTCGGGCAGACGCAGCTCGGCAATGGCGGTGGGTTGCTGCCAGCGCGCCAGTAACTCAGAGCCAACCGGACTGACCCCATAACTTGTCTGATAGCGCAGACTGACCCGGTCTGTCTCAACCTCTGGCGCGGTCACCATCACAAATAGATTGTCCAGAGTTAACTGATCCACCACCTGATTGATCAACCCCGCATCGTAATCTGTCATCAGATAGCCTGCATGCAGTACTTCTGTGACTGGGTAATGCTGCATCTGCCCTGCCAGGCCTGACACATAGCCCATGGGGTTTTGCACTTCCTGAAATGCAAAGGCGATATCCGCCATTCGCGAACGCTCTTCGTAGCGCCACCTGTTAATCCCCTGCTCACGAATTAAATCTATCCAGGCAAAGACCATTTCAATAATGTCGTTTTGGTGCCCTAAGCCCAATGGTGTCATGGCAATATCAATGGAAAACAAGCTGGAACTGCGATCTTCCAGGCCGCTGCCAGCACTCAGGCCTTCAGCCCAACCCTTGGTTTTCAATAACTGCAACAGACTGCCCTCTCCCTCATGACCTACCAGACCGGCAATATAATTCGCCGGTTTCTGCTGCCAGTGGGGCAGCATTTTAGGTAACTGGAAGTTCAGGCTGAGCTCACGCAAATCTTTGAGTGGCGCCAAAGAAATAATCAGCGGCAGTCTGTCCGCTTGAATAAACCGATCGACATGAGTGGCAACCTGGGTGTTATTGTTGTTGATCGGCGCGAAACGCGGCTTGACCATCGCTTCGAGCTGGTCGAGATTCTCTCTTCCCAGCACCACTAACTTCATCAGATTGGCCGAGTAGTACTGCTGATAAAAATCGAGCAAATCATCCCGCACTGGACGGCCTTCATCGCCCTGCCGGTTAGCCAGAGTTTGCAAATTACCCACGGTAAATTTAGCCATTGGATGAGCCGGATCGAGCTGCTCCTGCAGAACATCCCACTGCCGGCGACCATCGTCTTTAATTTTTAATCGGTACTCAGACTCGACCGCATTGCGCTCGCGGTCGACATATTTGGCGTCAAAATTGGGACTCGAAAAAAATGGCGCAAAGCGATCCAGCGCCTGCTCCAGATAACTGGCATCTATATCAAAAAAGTAGGTGGTATTCTCCAAGCCTGTACCGGCATTGTGGCTGCCGCCATGTTCACTGATAAAGGTTTGGTAGTCACCGGGATTGGGGTAACTCTCGGTGCCCAGAAATAGCATATGCTCCAGAAAGTGCGCCAAGCCCTCTCGGTCTGCTGAGTTTTGGTAGCTGCCGATATGCACATCGAGAGACGCGGCGGCCTTGTCTGTTTTGGGATCCGAGATCAGCAGGACATCAAGCTGGTTATCCAGCTGTATATGCCGGTACTGACGCTGATCATTGGCACTTTTGATCACCGGCTCAGTGCCTGCTGCCGTAGCCGTCATATCGGGGGAAACTACAGAACTGCAGCCATAGAGCAACCCGACGGATGCCAGCACCAATACCAGGAACCCGGTGATATTCACCTTGGATAAACCGCTGTGCTGGCCTGCAAACCTATCCCTGCTCATCGTTAACTCCCTACTATTTTCCAGTTATTAAGCTTTTGCTTGTTACTCAGCGTCTGACTCCAGCGCTAAATCATCAGTCTCGGCACTGCTATTGCGCGGCCAGGCGTTGTAAACCGCCTTGACCAAGGTGGCTAGCGGAATGGCAAAAAACACGCCCCAGAAGCCCCAGATCCCGCCGAAAAAAAGTACTGCGATAATAATGGCGACCGGGTGCAGATTAACCACCTCAGAGAACAGCAGAGGCACCAATAGATTGCCATCGACAAACTGGATAAAGCCATAGACCATAAATAACCAAAAAAAGTCACCGGAGTAACCCCATTGCACATAGCCGACCAGCAGCACCGGTATGGTTACTACGGTGGCACCAATGTAGGGGATCAACACAGATAGCCCTACCAGTAGGGCTAAAAGTGCTGCGTAATTGAGGTCCAACAATAAAAAAGCGAAAAATGACGCAGCGCCCACAATTAGGATTTCGATAGCTTTACCACGGATATAGTTAGCGAACTGCACATCCATCTCAGACCAGATGGTGGTCATTACCGTTCTCTCTTTGGGTAGCATATTTGATAGAAAGCCAATAAGAATATCCTTATCTTTAAGCATAAATAGCACCAGTAGAGGCACCAAAAACAAGTAGATCATAATACCCAGCAAACCGGGGAAACTACTCAGCGAGAGAGCCAGTAGCTGCTCCGCGAGGTTGGCCATCTCTTCGGACACCCGACCCCAAATCATCTGAAATTGATCTGGAGTAATATAGTCACTGTATTCCTCTGGCAGCGTAATCAGCAGTTCTCTGAGCTTGCCTACCATATTGGGCACCTCACCCAGCAGTAGCGATGTTTGGCGCCCAACGATTGGAATCAGGATAATCAGTACGGCAATAAACCCGAGCACAAATAACAGGTAAGTGGTAGTAATTGCTATGGCCTGAGAGAACCCGCGACGACGCAATGTGTTAACCAGTCCCTGCAGCAGAAATGCAAGAATCAACGCGGTAAATACCGGCCCAAGAACAGTGCCAAGGGTCGCCATTACAATCAGTGAAATTATTAATATTACCGCCAGCAGCACGGCCTCTTCATTGCCGAAATACTGTTCAAGCCATCTATGAATTACCTGCTTCATGCCTATTCCTTTAATTGGTAGGTACTGGACCGGCAGAATAGCATCGAGCCCATTTCAAGTGGTTATCTGACCTGAAACTAGTACATATTTCAACTGTCGTACTAAACTCAGTTATCCGCTAAAGTGGCATCCTGTTGACTAAAGGTATTCAAGTCCAATTTTGAAACTCACATTGCAACTAAAACATTCTGGCCTGCGCCTAATTTCAGTACTGGTTATTGCTGGACTGATGGGTCTATTGCCGAGCACCCCTTCTCTGTCCGCTGATATCAAGTTGCCCTTGCTCGGTGACAGCGCCTCGGGCGTTGTCTCAAAACAGCAGGAGTATGAGCTCGGCAGGCTGTGGCTAAAAAGTTTTCGCAGTCGCGTGCGTGAGTTCGACGACCCATTAATGCAGCAATACCTCGAGCAACTGCTCTACAACTTGGCCACCTACAGTGATCTTGAAGACCCGCGGCTAGAGTTAATTGTGGTCAAAAACCCCTCGATGAATGCCTTTGCAGTGCCCGGTGGCGTGGTTGGATTCCATACCGGCGTTTTTGCCTTTGCCGAAAATGAAGATCAGATGGTATCCGTACTGGCTCACGAACTGGCTCACCTCAGCCAGCGACATTTTGCTCGCGGCGTAGAGGCCCAGAGAGCATCATCGATAATCAGCATGGCCGGGCTATTGGCAAGTCTGGTGATTGCCGCGACCGCCGGAGGTGATGCCGGTATGGCCGCCATCACCTCAACCCAGGCCATGACCATGCAGGGGCAGCTGCGCTACAGTAGATCCAATGAGAAGGAAGCTGACCGCATGGGTATGCAAACCATGGAGCGCGCCTCACGCGATCCCGCCGCGGTTGCTGGAATGTTTGAAACCATGCTCAGGGCCACGCGCTTTAGTGGCAGTCGGCTACCAGAGTTTCTTCTCTCTCACCCAGTGACTGAAAAGCGCATCGCAGATGCCCGCGGCCGCGCCATGGGGAATTCTATGCGTCACTATGTCAGCAACCCAGAGTATTTTCTGATGCAGGCGCGCGCCATGGTGGCGATGGAAAAGTCTCCCAATGACTCCGTCAAACGCTTCCAAGCCAAACTCGACAGCAATACGCAGAACGCGGATGCGGCCAATTATGGCTTGGCGTTGGCCTATATCAAATTGGATGAATACGCCAAGGCCGGCAAAATATTAGACCAGCTGATTCAAGCCAACCCATTTTTGCTGACCTTCCGCCACAGCGATATTGAACTGGATATAGCGCGCAATGATTACAGCATCGCGCTGGCTAAGCTAAATAAGCTTCTGGGTAGAAACCCCAACAACTACCCTCTTTCCAGACTCAAGTCCGAGGCTCTGTGGCAGGATCATCAATATGAAGCTGCAGGAGAAGTTTTAACCGCCCTATCTCGGATGCGGCCTGAGGATCCCATGGTCTGGTATCAGCTGGCAGAAGTGCGTGGGTTGGCAGGTAATATTTCAGGCGTGCATCAGGCGCGAGCAGAGTATTTTATTTTGGTGGGAGCCTTTGGCAAAGCCAGAGACCAGCTAAGCCTTGCAGTGAAACTGGTCGCCCTCGACTTTAAGCGCTCGGCCATTATTCGCCAGCGCTTAAAAGATATCGCCGCAATGGAAGATCGCCTAGAAAAGCTCTAAACTGCATAGCCGCAAGCAGATCTCGGCTACCAGGTCGCAACTTGACCAACTGCTTGGAGATGCCAAGCATACATTTTACACATATAGCTCGCGACGCACCGCACCTTGTGGGACTGTTGCCGCCAGATAGTCTCGACTCAATACACTGAGATCATCTAACCAACCGATTCAGTCGCTCCAATTCTTTTCTGATCAAACCCTAAACCACTGCCCATGCATCACTGCTTGGGCACATTGCTCAGGACCCTAATATGAATACTTCTCTATCTCGCACTGGCGCAACTCTATCCATGCTGTGCCTGTTACTGGTTTTATCTACAACAGCTCAGGCAACCTGCATCACCACCAATTCCGGCTCTCCGGAAAATACCATTACTGGCTGCAATGCCTTTCAGTCAAATACTTCTGGGGCATCCAATACCGTGAATGGCTATTTGGCCATGCAGCACAATACCACTGGCGGCTGGAATTCAGCGGTTGGCAATCTAACCATGCAGTACAACACCACCGGCTCACGCAACACCGCCACCGGTGGCGAGGCGCTTCTCAATAACACCACGGGCAATAATAATACCGCGACTGGATTTCTGGCCCTCGGCAACAGTAAAACCGGCGAAAACAATACCGCCACCGGTGCTCAGGCGCTTTATACCAATACTACCGGCTATGAAAATACGGCTACGGGGATGCAAGCTCTGTTTGCCAACACCACTGGCTACCACAATACCGCGACTGGTGTGCTGGCTCTCTACAGCAATACTAGCGGACACTTTAATACCGCTATTGGCTTTAAGGCGCTGCAAAACAATATTGGTATGACCGACACCTACAGCAAGGGAGGCACCTCGAATACTGCAGTGGGCTATCAGACCCTTAGCGCCAATACCACCGGCTGGCAAAATACTGCTATTGGTGAATCTGTACTCACCAGTAATACGATTGGCGCCCATAACACCGGCATCGGCGAGGATTCGCTATTTAACAATTTGTCCGGCAATCACAACACAGCCTGGGGTGAATCCACTCTGTATAACAACATTTCTGGTAGTGACAATGTGGCCGGCGGTTACTACGCGCTCAATGTCAGCTCTGGCAGTAAAAATGTGGCTATCGGGCATCAGGCGTCCTATTTACTCGCCACAGGTGACTTCAATACCAGCCTTGGCTATCAGGCGGGATTCAATGCTACCAGCGGCAGCTACAATATTAATAGTGGCAATGACGGCAAGACCGCCGAAAGCAATACCATCCGCATAGGCACCCCGGGCAGCTCATCCTCTGGCGTTACCACCGGGCAAAATAGAGCATTTATGGCCGGTATCTCGGGGCGCAGTGTGGTCGGCTCCGCGGTCTATATCGCCTCTAATGGCCAGCTTGGCATAATGTCCTCCTCCCAGCGCTTTAAGAAAAATATTCGCACTGTGGATAATAGTGACAGGCGTATTCTGGATCTGCGACCAGTCACATTGGAGTATAAAAAAGCCGATGCTCAGGGTAGCCATCCGCTGCAATACGGCTTGATCGCAGAGGAAGTCGCGGAGATATTCCCCGATCTTGTGCAGTACGATGAGACTGGAAAGCCGATAACGGTCTACTATCATTTATTAATGCCCCTGCTGTTGGCTGCCTTGCAGCAACAACACAAAAGCAGCGAACAACAGCGTATAGCGATGCGTCAATTGCGCCAGCAAAATAAGAGTTTTAGAGCGGAGATGTTGGCCTTTCGTGAACAGATTAGACTGCAGGCCGCAGAGATAGCGTCGATTAATAAGACAAGCAGTAATCATCTGGCACTAAGCCAGAGCTCTAGCTATTAATCACTGCAGCTAGTTACGGCGCAATCAACGAATGCTGGTTGCGCCTTTAAATCGATATCAGGCAGTTTTAAAATTCATCATGCGGCCAAGTGAAACCATGGCCTGCTCACCGATTGATTGATCAACAGACACTTCATTACTGCCCTGTTCCAGACAAGCCAGCAGGTTTTCTAAACTATTCATGCCCATCCAAGGACAGTTCGCACAGCTGCGACAGTTCGCACCGCTGCCACCGGTAGGTGCAATCAGCAACTCCTTATCGGGCACTGCCTGCTGCATCTTATAAAAAATGCCCTGATCTGTAGCCACAATCATCTGCTGCTGAGGCAGCTTGGCCGCGGCAGCAATCAACTGCGAGGTAGAACCCACCCAGTCGGCGATATCCACCACTGACTCTGGGGATTCCGGGTGCACCAGCACCGCCGCATCAGGGTATACCTTCTTCATATCGAGGATACCCTTGGCCTTAAACTCTTCGTGAACAATACAGCTGCCGTCCCACATCAGCATATCGGCGCCAGTATTTTTCTGCACATAGGCACCCAGATACTTATCTGGTGCCCAGAGAATTTTCTCGCCCTGACTGTCGAGATAATCGACCACCTCAAGAGCAATACTCGACGTAACCACCCAATCAGCTCGCGCCTTAACCGCCGCCGAGGTGTTGGCATAAACCACTACTGTGCGGTCCGGATGCTGATCACAGAAGGCGGCAAACTCATCCGCGGGACAGCCCACATCCAGAGAACAGGTCGCCTCGAGTGTCGGCATTAGCACGCGCTTTTGAGGGGTGAGGATCTTTGCCGTCTCGCCCATAAATTTAACCCCGGCTACCACCAGCGTCTGCGCTGCATGGTTATTGCCAAAGCGCGCCATCTCCAAACTGTCAGAGACAGTGCCACCGGTCTCTTCGGCCAGAGACTGAATCAGAGGGTCGGTATAGTAATGGGCAATGATAACGGCATTTTTGGCGACTAACTGGGCCTTGATCAGTGCCAGTAACTCAGCAATACGCTCGGCACTTATTTCAGGCTCAGTGGGGACCTGGTTGAGATATTGCTCAACCACCTCACGCTGACTGGGGTTATCAACCACCTGAATGTGCTGCTGCAAATCAGACATAATGCAGAGTTCTCAAAATTAAAATGTCGACAGCCAGTAGATGACCGCAGTTAAAACGACCGCCAAAATGGCCACCACTGCAATTGCATCAGCGGTTGCGTCGCCATCGGTATTTGGTTCTATTTGCTTGCCCATTGTTACTGCCCTATAAGTATTTAATGTATGTGCCAGAAAGGCGCGCATTCTATCAATCTATATCGACGCTGTCTCGCTTTCAACGCTATTGGTTATTCCACTCTGGTAGGGCCTTATAGACAAATAGACATTTAAAATAGCCGCCACTGGCGCTATGATAACGCCCCCAAAATAGGCAGTACCCAAAACGGACCTTCATGTACCAATACGACCAGTACGATCAAAAAATAATTGATGAGCGCGTAGAGCAGTATCGCGATCAAACTCAGCGCTACCTTGCCGGTGAGATTAGCGAAGAGGAATTTCTGCCTCTGCGCTTGCAGAATGGACTCTATGTCCAGCGCCTCGCTCCCATGTTACGCGTCGCCGTGCCCTACGGGCTAATGTCGAGTCGTCAGGTTCGCAAAATTGCCGATATCAGCCGCCAGTACGATAAAGGCTATGTGCACTTTACCACCAGACAGAATATCCAGCTCAACTGGCCGCAGCTGGAAGAGGTGCCAGATATTTTGGCCGAGCTAGCCAGTGTTGAAATGCATGCCATCCAGACCAGCGGCAACTGCATCCGCAACACCACCACTGATCAATTTGCTGGTGTGGCCAACGATGAAATTGAAGACCCCCGCCCCTGGTGCGAAATTATTCGCCAGTGGTCGACGCTGCATCCAGAGTTTGCCTTTTTACCACGCAAATTCAAAATCGCCGTCTGTGGCTCCGAAGAGGATCGCGCCGCTTTTCTACTTCACGATATTGGCATCCAGCTGGTGGTGAATGATCAGGGCGAAACAGGCTTTCATATCTATGCCGGCGGCGGACTGGGCAGAACACCCGTTATCGCCTCATCAATTAGAGAATTCCTACCCAAGCAACATCTGCTGACCTATCTGGATGCAGTGCTGCGTGTCTACAATCGCTACGGCAATCGCAACAACAAATACAAGGCCCGTATCAAGATTTTAGTACGAGCCTGGACACCAGAGGTATTTGCCGAGCGTGTCGAGGCGGAATGGCTGCACCTAAAGGATGGGCCAGCTACATTAAATGGCCATGAGATCGATCGCGTTAAGGGATTCTTTAGCCAGCCGGACTATCAATCCGTCGATGGCGACGCGGTCAATGCACAGGTACAGGCGCTTGCCACAGAGCACAGAGGATTCTCGCGCTGGTTAGACCGCAATGTCCAGAGCCAGAAGCAAACTGGCTATGCCTGCGTCACATTGTCGCTAAAACCTGCCGGCGTTGCACCGGGCGATGTTACCGATCAGCAGCTTGAAACTATTGCCAACCTCGCCGATGGCTTTTCCTTTGGCGAAATTCGCACCACCCACAATCAAAATATTGTGCTTGCAGATGTGCTTCAGTCCGAGCTGTTTAATCTGTGGCAGCTGGCCAAAGCTGCAGGTCTGGCAACGCCCAATATCGGCACCATTAACGATATGATTTGCTGCCCCGGCGGTGACTACTGCTCATTGGCCAATGCTAAATCAATTCCTGTGGCTGAAGCCATACAGCGCAAATTTGATGATCTCGACTATGTCTATGACCTCGGTGATCTCGAACTCAATATTTCCGGGTGCATGAATGCCTGCGGCCATCACCATATCGGCCATATTGGTATTCTCGGTGTAGATAAGAAAGGCGAGGAATGGTATCAGGTACAGCTGGGTGGCAGCGCCGATAAGAATGCGGCCCTGGGCAAGGTACTGGGACCCTCATTGTCTCGGGATGCCGTAGTCGACAGTATTGAAGCACTGCTAGATGTCTATGTTGAAAACCGCCTCGAGCAAGAGAGCTTTTTAAAAACCTACCAGCGAATTGGTCTAGAAAAATTCAAGGAGAGAGTCTATGCCCCAGCTGCTTAAAGATGGCAATGTAGTCGACAACAGCTGGCGGCTAGTCGAAGCCAATGCTGAGACTCTGCCACAGGGCGATATCCTGATTTCAACCGGTCAGTGGCTAGAGCATCAAGATATGCTGATCAATCGCGCAGGCGCTGTCGGTGTGTGGATTGACAGCCATGAAGAGATTGAAGACTTTGCCACTGGGATTATGGACCTGCCGGTGATTGCCATTAACTTTCCCAAGTTTGTCGATGGCCGCGGTTTCTCATTGGCGCGTCTGCTGCGTGAGCGCTATGGCTACAGTGGCGAAATTCGCGCATTAGGCGAGATTATTCGCGATCAGCTCTTTCTGATGCAGCGCTGTGGTTTTAATGCCTTTGCCTTTGACACAGAGCTAGATCTCGCCGAAGCCAGTAAATCATTGCAGGATTTCTCTGACGCCTATCAGGTAGCCGCCGACCAGCCTGAGCCGCTATTTAAAAGACGCGCCTAAAATCTGATAAGGTTAGGGCTATGGATCACCATCTGATACAGCTGTTCTTTTTAATTTTTACTGGCTCCGCCGTGGTTGCCTCACTGGCGCTATTTGGTCGACAGCCTCTGCTAGTGGCCTATATTTTGCTCGGTGCGGTGATGGGGCCCCACGGACTGGCCTGGGTCACTGATGTTGAGCTGATCAGTGAAATTGCCAGTATCGGCATTATCTTCCTGCTGTTTTTATTGGGCCTCGATATGCAGCCTCAGGCACTGGGCCGTGTATTGCGTCAGGTCACCCATATCACTCTGATCAGCTCTCTGCTATTTGCCGCGGTGGGCTTTGGCGTTGCTCATTTATTTGGCTACAGTCTTATCGAATGTCTGATTGTCGGCACCTCGATGATGTTTTCCAGTACCATTATTGGTATCAAACTACTGCCCACTACCGTGCTCCATCACAAACACTCCGGCGAGTTGATGATAGGCATGCTGCTGATGCAGGATTTTCTCGCTATCTTTGTGCTGCTAATGCTGATTTCCGGCATCGATGGCGGCGACAGCCTGATTACTTTTGGAAAAAGCATCGTTGCCCTGCCCCTGATTATCGCTGGCGCCATTCTGATGGTGCGCTATATTTTGCAACCGCTGTTCGCCCGTTTCGATCGTATAGGGGAATACGTATTTCTATTGGCTATTGGCTGGTGCCTCGGGGTCGCTGAGCTTGCCGAATTTGTGGGTTTATCCCGTGAAATAGGCGCCTTTATCGCCGGTATCTCCATAGCCACTAGTCCTATCGCGCAATATATCGCGCTCAATTTAAAACCTCTGCGTGACTTCTTTTTGATTCTGTTCTTCTTTTCCCTTGGTGGCGGCTTTGATCTCTCTCTGATTTCGCACATAGCCATACCCGCACTGATTTTGGCGGCTGCTATGCTAGCCCTAAAGCCGACTGTCTATCAGGCTTTGCTGCGCGGCCAGAGTGAAAGCCAGACTCTGTCCTGGGATATTGGCTTTAGGCTTGGACAAAATAGCGAGTTTTCACTGTTAATTGCCTATGTTGCCTTCAATACCCAACTTATTGGTAATAACGCCTCACATTTAATACAGGCCGCTGCCATTATCACTTTCCTGATTTCCAGCTATGTAGTAGTGTTCAATTTTCCCAATCCCATCGCTATCAGCGATAAACTGCGACGGGACTAGTTAGCGGCTAATATTAGTAGCAATAACAACTTATAGGGAATCGGCAACAGCGTCACGGGGCGACGAATTTGGCACAGGTACATACAAAAAAAGTCTATGACTTGGATCCGGAAGCGCTGTTTTAATTTAGGACGCTCAAGGCTGTTTTAATCAAATCAGCAGACGCTGAGTCCCAGATTGGCCACTTCAGCGAAGGCTGGGGCTAAAACTGCTGATTGGAATCCTGAGTCAGGCGAGCCCACCATTTTAGCAGAAGGCGATCCGCACTCTCTTCGGCGGCAATGCCGAGTCGCTGATGCAGCTTTTTCTTCTGCACAAACGACACTTCAAACACATCGGCTTCCGCAATACGCGATACCAGATACTCATCGCTGGTCTGCACATCATCAACCAGTGCCAATTCCTTAGCCTGAGAGCCGTACCAGATTTCGCCGGTAGCAATCTTTTCAATATCGACCTGCGGGCGACGTTCAGAGACATATGCCTTAAATAGCTTATGGGTCTCTTCGAGTTCTGCGATAAATTTCTCTCGACCCTCTTTGGTGTTTTCGCCGAAGACAGTGAGAGTGCGCTTGTACTTACCCGCGGTGAGTATTTCAAAATCTACATCATGCTTCTTTAGCACCTTACTAAAGTTGGGCATCTGCGCGACCACTCCAATGGACCCGACGATAGCAAAGGGAGCAGCTAAAATTTTATCTGCCACACAGGCCATCATATAGCCACCACTGGCGGCAACCTTATCGACACAGGCGGTGAGTGGAATACCCTTTTTACGCAGACGATCGAGCTGGCTACTGGCCAGTCCATAGCTGTGGACCATACCACCCGGGCTCTCCAGCTTAATTAAAACCTCATCGTTGCTGGTGGCCTGAGTTAATATCGCAGTGACCTCTTCGCGCAGATGGCTGACCGCCGAGGCACTGATATTGCCATCAAAGTTAAGTACAAAGACACGGCTCTTTTTGGCCACAGCAGGTTCATTCTGATCTGTATTTTTAGCCGCTTTCTTCTCTTCTTTCTTGGCCAGCGCAGCCTGCTTTTTCTTGGCCTTGTGCAGTTTTTTCTCCTCGGCTTTTTGCAGCGACTCATCCATGGTTGCCAGCAGCATAGACTCGCTCATATGCTCAAACTGCTCATTCAGTGGTGTGATTTCAAGATGACCCTTATCGCTGCCCTGGCTATTCTTTTGCCGAGCACCGACAACAATGCTCACCACCAGCGCAAAGGCAAATACAAAGGTAACAACCTTGGCCAGAAACAGGCCATATTCAAAAACAAAATCCAAAACTCGCTCCAGAGTAATCAGTAAGTAATACTTAATAAAACAACAGTATAGACGCTCGCAAGCGCTAACCGTAGGTCAAAGTGGACTCATCTATGTACTGTTGCAGCAGACGTCCGGACATAATCGTTGGTGGAGCAATAATGCCGGGTAAGTTGTCATAGCGAAACCAGTCGGCCTCGGCAATTTCGATACCATCAATGGTGATGGCGTCGGTCACTGCATCGGCAATAAAGCCCAGCATCAGTTGTCCCGGATAGGGCCATGACTGACTGCCAAAATAACGAATATTATTGATTTCTACACCCACTTCCTCAAAAACTTCGCGATGAAGGGCCTGCTCAGCAGTCTCACCCGCTTCCAAAAACCCGGCCAGGGCGCTAAAACGATTGGCTGGCCAACTAGGGTTGCGCGCCAACAGGCAGTGATCACCGCGAGTGACCAGCACAATAATGCAGGGTGAAATACGCGGATAATTGCTGATCTTGCAGACTTTGCACTCCAGCGCATGCTCGCTACCAGAGACAGTATTGGGCTGGCCACAGCTGCCACAGAAACGGTGTTTATTCTGCCAGTCGAGTAACTGAACCGCGCGGCAGGCCAGTGAAAACTCCTCATCACCGACACTCATCAGCAAGGTGCGCAGCTCAATTGTGGTAAAACCTTCAGTCGCAGCAGCTTCCGGCAATAGTTCCCAGACTTCACAGTCACGGCCCTGCCACTGACCCAATACGATACGTCTTTCACAGAAGAACTTAATCAGATCTGTCGCATCGCTATCAATAACAGGGCCCGTAGAATTGGCACCAGAGGCAACTAAAATATCACCACCAATAACTGCGATAATCCATCTTTTGTCGGTATTGATTGCTACAGGGCTGGCATAAAAACCATTTAGGCTTGGAGGGATGGTCACAGCAAGAAATACCTTTGATATAGAGCGTTAAATCAGGTAAAAAAGGCCTCGAAAGCTTGCAAATCAGAATAGCTACAGCTAAGGTTTCGGCCACTATTTTTAATAATTCTACCATACAAGTAGCAGCAAATTGACTAGCGTTTCAGTAGATTAACCAGCTGCTTGCCAATAGGTTGTTACAGTAACTAAGGATCCACAGATGACTCCAACATTACCCCAGGCGTTTAAAAAGAATTTTCTCGGCAACTCTCCCGGTTGGTACGAGACTGCCATTATTGCCTTTTTGGTACTTAACCCTTTAATCATGTTCAAGTTCGGCCCCTTCGTAATGGGATGGGTGCTGATTGCTGAGTTTATTTTCACTCTGGCCATGGCCCTAAAATGCTACCCACTGCAGCCAGGTGGACTGCTGGCCATTGAAGCGGTGCTGATGGGGTTAACCACGCCAGAAGCTGTCTATAACGAGACAGTTGCCAACTTCCAGGTCGTTCTGCTGCTAATGTTTATGGTTGCTGGTATCTACTTTATGCGCGATATGCTGCTGTTTACCTTCACCAAGATTCTGCTTGGGGTGAAATCAAAAACGGCGCTGTCTTTTTTGTTCTGCTTTGCCGGTGTCTTTTTATCCGCCTTCCTCGACGCCCTGACGGTAACGGCTGTTTTAATTACCGTATCCGTCGGTTTCTACTCGGTTTATCACAAGGTCGCCTCCGGCAAGAAAATTGTCGACAAAGATCATGACCACAGTGATGACGCCAGCGTACTTGTACTTGAACGCGAAAAGCTCGAAGCTTTCCGCGCCTTCCTGCGCAGCCTGATTATGCATGGCGCGGTAGGTACTGCACTAGGTGGTGTAACCACTTTAGTCGGCGAGCCACAGAATCTTTTGATTGCAGAAAAGGCGGGCTGGACATTTATTGAGTTCTTTATGGCCATGTCCCCTGTCACTATGCCTGTTCTGGTCTGTGGTCTGATCACCTGTGTTGTTCTAGAGAAAGTCAAGATATTTGGCTACGGCGCGCAACTTCCTGAGGAAGTGCGCCAGGTATTGCAGGACTCCAGTGATCATGATGAGTCTAACCGTACCCAGTATGACAAAGCATCGTTGATTACTCAGATTGTCGTTGCACTGATTCTGATCGCTGGTCTAGCCATGCACTGGGCACCTGTAGGCCTAATTGGTCTTATGGTGATTGTCCTGTTGACGGCTTTTAATGGTATTACCGAAGAGCACCGGATCGGTCATGCCTTTGAAGAGGCGCTGCCCTTCACCGCATTACTGGTGGTGTTTTTCGCTATTGTTGCGGTTATTCATGAGCAGCATCTATTCTCACCCGTTATCGCCATGGTACTGGAGCAGGATGAGGCCGTTCAGCCCGGCGTATTCTTCCTCGCCAACGGCCTGCTCTCGGCCATCAGCGACAATGTATTTGTCGCCACGGTCTATATCAATGAAGTCAGAGCCGTGTATGACGCTGGCGAAATTAGTCGCGACCACTTTGATAAGCTGGTTATTGCCATTAACACAGGTACTAACCTTCCCAGTGTTGCCACACCGAATGGACAGGCTGCATTTTTATTCCTGCTGACCTCGGCACTGGCGCCGCTGATTAGACTGTCTTACATGCGTATGGTACTTATGGCCCTGCCCTACACCATCGTATTGACGATAATTGGCTTCCTCTGTGTGACGTACAGACTATAATCTTTACATTGCGGTTACAAAAAAAGGCGATCCATTGGATCGCCTTTTTTGTTACAGCTAATTAACGTTGCAGGATTTTATACTAGGCTATGGTTCCCTCTTAGGCTTTGAGATCTTTGCGCAATACCTTACCCACATTGGTCATAGGCAACTCATTGCGGAACTCAACAAATTTAGGCACCTTGTAACCAGCCATATTGTCTTTGCAGAAATCAATGACCTGGGCCTCGGTAAGCTCCCCGTCGGTACTGACCACGAACATCTTCACCACCTCACCCGCTTTCTCGTCGGGCACCCCGACTGCGGCACATTGGGATACCGCTGGATGCAGCGTTAATGCCTGCTCTAACTCATTGGGATAGACGTTAAAGCCGGACACAATAATCATATCTTTAAGTCGGTCAACAATCTTGATATAGCCGTCTTCATCGACAGATACAATATCTCCCGTATGTAACCAGCCGTCGACAATTACCTCGGCAGTCTGCTCTTCACGCTGCCAATAACCTGCCATCACCTGAGGCCCGCGCACACAGAGCTCACCCACACCACCCACTTCCTGCTCGACGCCATTTTCATCAACCACCTTAATATCAGTGCCTGGAATAGGAATGCCAGCGGTGCCAATTTTTTCAAATCCAGAGGGATTCATAGAAATAACTGGCGAGGCTTCAGTCATGCCATAGCCCTCACTAACAATACAGCCGGTCGCCGTTTGCCAGTCGTCGGCAACAGATTCCATCAGTGCCATACCACCAGACAATGTCATTCTCAGATTAGAAAAATCGAGTTTTTTGAAATCTCTATTTTCAAGTAGCGCGACAAATAAAGAATTGAGGCCAATAAAAATTTCAAATTTGAATTTTTTAATCGCTCGCACAAATAGCGGAATATTACGAGGATCGGGAATTAAAATGGTGTGCCCGCGCGTCGCCGGCATAATACCCATACACAGTGAATAGGCATAGATATGATAGATAGGCAGTGGCGCCACAGCGGTGCTGTGGGTAATCGGTTGATCTAAAATCGAAATAACACTGAGTCCCTGAGCGATATTGCTGGTCAGACAGGACTGAGTCAGCATAACGCCCTTGGAAGCGCCAGTGGTGCCGCCGGTATACTGCAGAGCACAGACATCATCCAAACTCGCTTTGTGGGCGATATAGTTACTGCCGCCGTTGAGCATCTCAGGGAATCTTATATGCTGGCCCCGGGCCAGAGAGGGCCTTTTGCCCATCAGCTTCATAGCGCCGCTAAGCATGATATTTCGAGGCTGCGGCAGCAAGTCCACTGGACGCGTCACTATTACATGCTCAATATTGGTCTCTGGCAGCGCCTGGCATAGGGTCTCATAAAACTGATCGAGAACAAAAACAGCCTTAACCCCAGAATCATTAAACTGATGTACCAATTCTCGCACTGTGTACATTGGATTGGTGTTGACAATAACCAACCCAAGCTTCCAGGCCGCCACCACTACAACAGGGTATTGAATCAAATTTGGCAGCTGCACCGCGACACGATCACCGGCACTGAGCTTTAATTTTTTCTGTAAATAACTCGCAACGCGTCTCGACAGCTGATCGACTTCACCATAGCTCAGAGTTTGTCCGAGGCAGGTGTAGGCTGGATCTAGCGATGAATCCGCTACAGCCTGCTGCCAAATTTCAAGTAGAGACTTAGCGACTGGCGGCGGCTGTTGAGAGCCTATACCAGAGTTTTTTTGCGCCTGTAAAATGGCTTCTTGCACCTGCATAGCAACATCTCAGTTTATTATTATAAATAGACTATCGACACCGAAACTTAATCAGTTAACGAGAGAGCAGAGACATGCCCTTTTCAAGACCGCCCAGCGTCAGGGGAAACATCTTACCGTCAATCAGATCTCTTAACATCAGAATTGAGGGTGTGTACTCCCAGTATTTTTCCTGTACTGGATTAATCCAGATCAGTTTTTCGTAGGTATCGGCCATGCGCTGCATCCATACCGCGCCCGACTCTTCATTGTGATACTCAACGCTGCCACCGGGACTGGTCACCTCGTAAGGTGCCATAGAGGCATCGCCAACATAGATCACTTTGTAATCGGAAGAATACTTGTGCAGCAGATCATAGGTTGAAATCTGTTCTTCGCGGCGACGGTTATTATCCTTCCACACATAGTCATACATACAGTTGTGAAAGTAAAAATACTCGAGATGTTTAAACTCTGTTTTAGCCGCGGAAAATAGCTCTTCGCACAGACGCACATAGGGGTCCATGGAACCACCGACATCAAAGAAAATCAGTACCTTAACCGCATTGTGCCGCTCGGGCACCATCTTGATATCGAGCAGCCCGGCATTGCGCGCGGTGCTGCGAATCGTATCGTCCAGATCGAGATGATCTGCTGAACCCTCGCGGGCAAACTTGCGCAGTCTGCGCAGTGCTACCTTAATATTGCGCGTGCCAATCTCAACTGAGTCATCGAGGTCCTGGTACTGGCGTTCATCCCACACCTTGACCGCAGTGCCCTTGCCGCCGGGACCACCAATGCGTACGCCCTCAGGATTAAAACCGCCATTTCCAAAGGGCGAGGTGCCATTGGTGCCCACCCATTTATTGCCGCCCTCATGGCGTTCCTTTTGCTCTTCGAGACGCTTTTTAAACTCCTCAATCAGCTTTTCAAGACCACCGAGGCTCTCAACCTTGGCTTTCTCCTCATCGGTAAAGTGCTTTTCAAATTCTTTGCGCAGCCAGTCTTCAGGCAGCAGCGCTTCAACAATACCCTCGAGATTTTCAAGATTCTTAAAATAGGCACCAAAGGCGCGGTCAAAACGATCGTAGTATTTCTCGTCTTTAACCATAATGGTACGTGCCAGCAGATAAAAATCATCCACCGAGCCAAAGGCCAGATTTTGCTCCATCGCTGCCAGCAGATCCAATAACTCCTTAATGGAAACGGGGACATTGGCTTTCTTTAGCGTATCAAAGAAGTTAATCAGCATAGAATAAACTCGCTTACTTCAGGCCGATCTAGCGCGCTTCACGGCGCGTCATAAACGCCAGACGCTCTAGTAGATGCACATCCTGCTCGTTCTTTAGCAAGGCGCCATACAGCGGTGGAATCGCCTTGGTGGGGTCGCGATTGGTGAGGATATCTTCAGGGATATCATCCGACATAATCAGCTTCAACCAGTCCACCAGCTCCGATGTTGAAGGCTTCTTCTTGAGCCCGGGAATCTTGCGCACATCAAAGAAGATATCCATGGCATCATCCACCAGCTGCTTCTTAATTTTCGGGAAATGCACATCGACAATACGCTGCATAGTCATGCGGTCTGGGAAGTTGATAAAGTGGAAGAAACAGCGACGTAAGAATGCGTCCGGCAGCTCTTTTTCATTGTTACTGGTAATAATCACAATCGGGCGCTGCACTGCTTTGATATTCTCGCCAGTCTCATAGACATGGAATTCCATCTTATCTAGTTCCAGCAATAAATCATTGGGGAACTCAATATCCGCTTTGTCGATCTCATCGATTAGCAGCACAACCTGCTGATCAGCAGTAAAAGCTTCCCACATCTTACCTTTCTTAATGTAGTTGTTAATATCCTGCACCTTATCGCTACCCAACTGAGAGTCGCGCAGACGAGATACCGCATCATATTCATAGAGGCCCTGCTGAGCCTTAGTGGTGGACTTAATGTGCCAGGACAGCAGAGGCATACCCAGTGAACTGGCCACCTGCTCCGCGAGCATGGTTTTACCCGTTCCCGGCTCCCCTTTAATCAGTAGTGGGCGTTGCAGGGTCACTGCGGCATTGACTGCCATTTGCAGTTCTTCGGTTGCTATATAGTCGTCTGTACCTGTAAATTTCATATCGTCTGGATCCACATTAAATAAGGTTAATCTTTTCGTTTGGCTCTTTATAATAATCTAATCTGCAGCTGTATTTACGCCTAAATGGCTCTAAAGAGCCCTCTGCATAGTGATTATTGACAGTATATATGACTGAACAGTCAAGGCTGCGCTGCAATCAGGGTAACTTAGAGAGTTACACCGGCTTTGACTTTTTTCATTATTGCACCAGCACCTCTCACACCCACCACGGACATAGCAGTGACCATACCGGCCATCAAGGCCCCAACAACACCGCAGCTAATAACATCCTGACCGGTTAAATAAAGGCCCGGCAGGCTGGTCTTGGGCCTTAACCAGTCCTGTTGAAAGCGCGCCTTATGATGGGCCAGGCCATAGGCTTCACCCTGCTTATAGCGACAGAAATGGCTGGTAGACAGCGGCGTGGAGACCTCGGCGTAATCAATTTTGCCTCTGAGCTGAGGCATCTGCTTAAACAGCGCCTCCAGCATGCGCTCAGACAGGTCCTCTTTGAGAGCCTCATAGTCATCGCCACGCTTACCCCAAGTTTTATCTGCCCATTGACGGTAGGACTCAAAATCACAGGGACCTATCACAATTTCGATGGTGGAGCGGCCGGGATAGCGGCGCTGGAAATCTGGGTCTTTGGCCGAGGGAAAGGACACATAGACCAATGGCAACGGCGCACTGGGATCCTTGCGCAGCGCCGCAACGTTGGCGTCATGGTGCTCATCGAGGTAAATCCACAGATTGGTCTTTGGCAGCTGTAACTCCTCAGCGGTGCCCTTGAGGCCCAAATACATGCCACCGTGGGACATAGATGTCGCCAGTGCATCCACTTTTTGTTTGTATCCGAGCTTTTCGCTAACCGCTCTTGGCAGCAGATCTGAAAAGGTATTCACCACACCAGCATTACTGATAACGGTCTCGGCATACAGGCAGTGGCCATCGGCCATCTTTACGCCAACCGCGCGGCCCTTTTCGACAATGATTTCTGTGACATCAGCATAGGTGAATACATCGCCACCTGAGACCTGTATCTGCGGAATAATAGTGGCCGCCATCTGTGAGGCGCCGCCGACAGGATAAAATCCACCGTTAAAATAATGCCCAGCGATTAGAGCGTGCATAAGAAAAACAGACTCTTTCGGCGGACAGCCATGGTCGCCCCATTGGCCACAGAGCACAGCGATTAACTTTTCATTATCGGTTAATCCCTTGAGCACATCGTAAGAAGTTTCAAGGGCATAATCTGGAAATTTGTTTTTTGCCGACAGAGACATCAGCTTAGCAACAGGTGCCGGCATCGCTTTGGCCTGACTGACCGCACCCATGTATTTAGTCGTTGCCGTTACCAGGGCAACATATTTATCAATGGCATCAGCTTCGTCCGGAAACTGTTTTTTTAATGAGTCTTTAAAGTTTTCTTTGCCTGCAACAAAATCAAACTGTTCATCGCCGAGAATAATACGATCATAGACAGGATCCATTTCCGCCCATTTAAGATTGCCGGCAGAGATAAAATCAAATAGTGCGCGGCCCTGACTTTTGCGGCCCATATCGCCAATATAATGAACACCTACATCCCATTCATAACCATTGCGCTCATAGGCATGAGTAAAGCCACCGGCGGTATAGTGCTGCTCTAGCACAATAACCTTCTTACCCAGTTGAGATAGCAATGCCGCACTGCAGAGTCCACCGATACCGGAGCCAATGACGATAGCATCATAATCCGCGTCTACCCGCTCGGCGCGATAACGCCTGCCAATTCGCAATGTGCTGGGAGTGGTTTTTGTTTTTATTGACGCAGTTACCGCTGCCGATTTCTCATTCATTTCAACCCTCTCTTATGCCGCTATTTTTATTTTTTTGCGTTAGTCTTTTCTATTTTTTTATTTTTATAAAAACGCGAGACAATCAATCTAATCAACCCATAAAAAATAACAGCAAAGAAACACAAAGCCAAAATAGGTGCCAGTCCACGCTGAAAACCAACATTGTCCCCAGAGACGAGCAACCCCTCGTAGAGGCTGACAAAAAATGCCGGTGCCAGATGGGGGTCATCACGATAGGCGGTGACTGGCGTCAGTAAAAATACCGTCGCGAGCAGTAAAAATAAATGTCGAATACTGGTGAAACGCAGTTTGCGCATCCAAAACCATAGTACAAATAGCAGGCAGGCTACACCGACACCATAGGCGACCCAGCCCCATAAATAATTTTCAGCACTATACATAGTCAATCAACCCATTGAATAATATGGTCTTCAATATCATCATCATGAACATTTAGCTCGGAGACGACTTTACCCTGCAATGAGGCGCCATAACCATGTAATGTCTCACGGCTTCCTGTAAGCAGGTGATGCCATTCCGGCAGTGGCTTGCCATCGGCAATCAATCGATAGGAACAGCTCTGGGGCAACCAGCCCAGAGAAATAATATTTTTCTGGTCAAGCTGAATACAGTCATCGACCATATTATGGCGACCTTCATAATCACTGCAGCGGCAGGATTCTGTATCCAGCAGTTCACAGCTCACATTGGTATGAAATATCTCACCACTGTCGTAGTCTTCCAGTTTAACCAGACAGCATTTTGCACAGCCATCACAGAGCAGTTCCCACTCTTCGGTGGTCATTTGCGCCAGTGTTTTTGCCTGCCAAAAATTTGTCATAAATTGCCTAGGTGCGGTACTCAGGCTGTATATCTGCCTGTGGAAATGCCGCTGGTGGCAGCTGCAGGTAAAAGCCCTTATCAGCGATTTCTTGCAGCACCTTATTAATATCTGCACGGGCCAATTTGCGCGATGCTGTCAGCACCATGGTAGTGACCAATTGCAGCTCACCAAAGCTGGCTAACAGAGGCTCGGGCACCTTGGATAGGGCCGTATCTTTGGGCACATAGAGATACATCTCCTCTTTCTTAGTGCTCTTGTAAATATCGCAGAGTATTTTCATTGCAAAGTATCCGTACTTTCAAGCACCGCTTGAATTGCTGGTTTAACACTGGCTTCACGCCATCCTTGGTTTAATCTCGTCGGCCATTCATATTGACCCTTAACATCTCCAGCCATCGCACTGCGCAAAATGGCTTCGAGTTCTTTTTTATTGGACAGAAATTCCTGCGGAACCTGCTGCGCTTCGGCAACCGCGCTCAGGGCAGCGCGCAGCGCCTTCATCACCCTGTTAGCTGACTTTGTCAGTGGCTCTGGAATCGCCTCCGCTGGTGTATCCGCGGCCGAGTCCTGGATCTGCTGCAGCACCATGGCGCCATACCGCTTAACTGACCGCGAGTACCAGTCTTCTATGCCATGCAGCTGCACCTCAGCCGTTGGCAGACGCCGCGCTACCTCTAGTAATATGGTGTCTTTAATAATATGTGAGCGAGGTTTGTCCAGTGTACGCGCGGTCTCTTCACGCCAATCACAGAGTCGCCGCAATGCACTTAATGACTTGGTCTGTAAGCGCCATGCGCCTTTGACACGCAGATAGTAGTCGCTGTTATCTTTGCGGCGCGCAGCCATATCGAACATGGCGACAGTCTCTTCCGCAAACCATTCCTGCCGCTGCTGTTGCTGCAGCGACTGGCTTAAAATCTCGTGAATACGATGCAAATAGAGAACATCGATAGCGGCATAGTCTAGCTGGCGGTCCGTTAATGGGCGCTTGAGCCAATCAGAGCGAGTCTCCTGCTTATCCAGTTCTACATCAAACAGTTTATTGACCAGCCGCGCGTAGCCCATGCAGTAGCCAATATTAGTAATACCTGCCGCAATCTGAGAATCAAATATATTAACCGGACGAATTCCCAGCGCATGATCGAGCACTTCTAAGTCCTCGGCACAGGCGTGGAAAATTAATGTGCAACTGGGGTTCTCCAAAAGCGCTTTTAGGCTTTCAAACTGATCGATGGCGAGCACATCAATAAGCCAGCACTGGTCGCCATTAGATATCTGAATCAGCGCGATCTTGGGGAAAAAAGTATCGGTGCGAATAAACTCCGTATCTATGGCCAGGGTTGGTGTCTCAGCCAGCTGTTCGCACATCTGCTGCAACTTGCTATTACTGTCGATCCAGATATTCATCTACAGGGCCTTTCTGCTTTGTAATGCCATATTGAGAGTTCCGCCATCAACATATTCTAGCTCGCCGCCCATAGGCACACCGTAGGCAATTCGCGATACTGAAACACCCAGCGCCTTGGCTTTTTCAGCGATAAAATGGGCGGTGGCCTCACCTTCAACTGTTAGATTCGTCGCCAGAATTAATTCACTGACATCTCCGTGCTGGAGGCGCTCGACTAACTGATCGATACCCAGCTGCTCCGGACCTATACCGTCGATGGGTGACAGATGGCCCAACAGCACAAAGTACTTCCCCTGAAAGCTGCCAGCCTGCTCGATGGCATAGAGATCAGCTGGGGTTTCAACCACACATATCTGCGTGTTCAGGCGCCGAGGGTTACTGCAGATACCACAGATATGATGCTCGGTGAGCGTGCGGCATTCAGCGCAGCGACCCACTTTCTCAACGGCTTCAACAATCGCATCAGCCAGACGTGAAGCGCCGACTTTATCTCGCTCTAGCAGCTGCAGGGCCATACGCTGGGCAGACTTAGCGCCAACACCGGGCAGGCAGCGCAAAGCATCTATCAGCTGATCAATTACATGTCCGTACAAAGAGTAGCCTCGATAAAAAGGGATTTAGAGAAATGCCCTAAAAAGGCATTTTAAAGCCAGCGGGCAGATCCATACCACCGGCCATATTCTTCATTGCGTCTTTGCTCTGCGCTTCGACTTTTCGCACCGCATCATTTACCGCGGCTGCAAGCAGATCTTCGAGGAAAGTTTTATCCTCCGTCATCAACGATGGATCCAAGGTCACTTTGCGCACATCGTGGCGTCCAGTCATAACCACCTGCACCATGCCCGCACCGGACTCACCAGTGACTTCAGCAGCGGCCGCCTGTTCCTGCATTGCAGCCATTTTTTCCTGCATCTGCTGGGCCTGTTTCATCAAGTTATTTATATCCATGTTTTCCTCAATCTATGGGGCGCACAGACTGCTCGTCCAATGTGCCATCAAATACTGTTTTAAATTTAATGACGTCGGCGTCGTTATTAAGCGTCTCGAGCGCCTCGGCAAGGCGCTCTGACTTCTCGCGAATATTGGCCGCGCGAGGGGTTTCCTGCTCAGCCACACCAAATACAATGTCGACGGTTACCGGCTGTTCGAAATACGCACTTAATGCCTCGGAGAGACTCTGTTGATGCGCGGTATCGTAGAGGCTGGTCTCATCACTGTCGATAAGAAAGTTTAGCTGACTGCCCTCTCTGCCCCTGTATAGGCAGTGGCTGGCGATTTCTCCGAGGGATGCGCCGATACTGAGCTGCTTGCGAATATCGATCCAATTACTGGGGTTAAACCTTTGTAGAGGGACTTTATCAACCGAATGCTCTTGTTTAGGGGGCGCTGAAGGCTCTTTATTGGCCGAAAGCTCCTGTTCGGCCTGAGGCACCTCAGTAGGTGTCTCTACTGGATTGTCGGCCGGCTCAATAGCGACAGCTGCATTATTGCCAACCGCCTGCAAAACGGCTTTGGGTCGCGGCGTTTCACTGGGCGCGACCGTTTCAGACTTTTTTACAGCTGGCTCCGCCTCCTGGGGAGCGGCCGGATCTGCGGCAATAGTCTTATTGGGCGGAAGTGGTCTAAAAGCCAGAGCACGCAGCATAATCATTTCGAAACCGGACTTGAGATCTGGGGCCAGATGCAAATCTTTACGGCCGAGCAAACAAATCTGGTAAAACAGCTGAGCATCTTCACGAGACACTGCGCCGGCAAGTGCTAAAAGTGCAGAGTAATGGCTAACGCCTTTGTCCAGCGCCTCTGGCACAGCTTGCAATATGGCCACCTGATGCCAAATAGAAAGCACATCGGCGAGCGCCAAATCATAGTCTGGCGCCTGCTCGGCCATGCGCGCAACCGCCGCTAACACATCAGTGCCGGTTCCGGTTGATAGCGCATTGCAGATATCCACCACATAGCCGCGCTCAATAGTGCCCAGCATACTGCTTACTTCGGCCTCATTGACCTGCCCGCCGCCATGACCAATCGCCTGATCGGTCAGGCTCAGAGCATCGCGCATACTGCCGTCGGCTGCGCGTGCCAATGACCATAGCCCCGCCCCTTCAAAGGGCACCTGCTCTTCACCCAGCACAAACTGCAAATGCTGGGTAATACGCTCGGCACTTAGATTCTTCAGATTAAACTGTAAGCAGCGCGATAGCACCGTGATCGGCAACTTTTGCGGATCGGTGGTGGCAAATAAAAACTTCACATGGGGCGGCGGCTCTTCCAGCGTTTTGAGCAGTGCCGCAAAGCTGGATTTGGACAGCATGTGGACTTCATCAATCAAATAGATTTTATAGCGGCCGCGAGATGGCGCATATTGCACGTTATCGAGCAGATCACGCATATCATCAACACCGGTGCGCGATGCCGCGTCCACCTCAATCAGGTCTATAAAGCGGCCCTCATTGATTTCAGTGCAGCTGGCGCAAACACCACAGGGAACCGAGCTTATGCCCTCCTCGCAGTTAAGGCATTTGGACAGAATGCGCGCAATGGTGGTTTTACCCACCCCGCGGGTGCCGGTAAACAGATAGGAATGGTGCAGACGGTTGTTATCCAGCGCATTGATCAACGCCTGAAGCACATGCTCCTGGCCTGCCATCTCGGCAAATGATCGCGGACGCCACTTTCGGGCAAGGACCTGATAACTCATCGCATATTCTGCTTTAGTTTAAAGAGACTTATTATAGGGAGATAAGGGGAGCGCTGGAAGGGTTAATGGCGATGACCCCCAATAGCCACACCTCGGCACACAGCGTAACCACTACCGTTGCTCCCTTCCGGGCCTGGCGGGGTTCATGGCTGGCTGTTGCGAGGGGACCAAAGGGGGCCACCATTAAGTAGAAGCGCGAGATTATCCGAGGTTTGCCCAGCAAGTGCAACCGCTTAAGCCGATAAATATATAGCAAATGACCTAATGTGCATACTCGATTACCTCAGTAAGCTAATGGGACTGACTCAGGCACGGTAACAGGGCTAACCTCTAGATTTACAGCGCGCCAATTTAAATAGACCCTGCATAATCCTCGGCAAAAATCATCGTCAATGATAAATTTTTGCTAAACTCATAAAATTCAAGTTAGAGCTACAACAAAATTACAAAGTGAAGGTTTTACCATTAATGAAAAACTGTGCAAGGCTGCCTCTTTTATTTTCTCTATTTCTACTTATGCCTACACTTTTGCTATCCGCCTGCGGCGGTGGCGAGAGTAATGTCGATCAGGGTAATCGTGATGGCACATTGCACTGGGGCAATGGAACCGAACCCCAGAGTCTCGATCCACATATAGCCACAGGTGTCCCCGAGCACAATATTATCACCGCACTGATGGAAGGATTAGTTGCAAAGGATAGTAAAACCTTAGCACCCAAGCCCGGCGTTGCCGAATCTTGGACAATAAGCGAAGACGGTCGTGTTTACACCTTTAAGTTGCGAGAGAATGCCCGCTGGTCTAACGGCGACCCCCACAATGCCCATGATTATGTCTGGTCCTGGTGGCGCGCGCTGCAACCCGCTCTGGGCAACCTCTATGCCTACATGTACTTTTCTATCGATAATGCCAAAGAATATTACGAGGGTACGATCACAGACTTCGATCAGGTTGGCGTCAAGGCGTTGGATGATTCTACCCTGCAGGTCACTCTGTCCAATCCAACTCCTTACTTCCTTCAGTTACTGGATCATTACAGCCTCTATCCCGTCCATCGTGGCACGATAGAGAAGTTTGGCACTGCCGATGAGCGGGGCACAAGATGGACCTACGAGGGAAATCATGTTGGCAATGGGGCTTTTCAACTATCGGCCTGGAAAATTAATCGTCGCATTACTGTGCAACGCAACCCCTATTACTGGAACGCCGACCATGTTGGTCTGAATCAGATCGTATTTTATCCTACCGAAAATGCAGTTAGTGAAGAGCGCATGTTTCGAGCTGGACAATTACATCGGACTAGTAGCGTACCATCAGATAAAATCCCCTCTTACCTAGAGACACAAAATTCCTCTCTGCGCATATCCCCCTACCTTGGCACTTACTTCTACCGAATCAATACCAGCGTACCCCACCTGCAGAGTAAACTGGTGCGCAGGGCCCTAGCTCTGACGGTAGATCGCGAAGCAATCACCAAGAATATACTTAAAGGCGGCCAAATTCCTGCTTACGCCTTTACACCGCCGGGCACCATGGGCTATTACCCAGAATCGAATTTACGCTTTGACCCCGAAACTGCTCGCCAACTTCTGGCCGAGGCCGGATATCTTAATGGCAAGGACTTTCCGACCACTGAAATCCTCTACAACACAAACGAAAGCCATCGCAAGATAGCGGTGGCTATCCAGCAGATGTGGAAGAAACATCTCAATATTGATATTAAACTGCTCAATCAAGAATGGAAGGTTTACCTAGATAGCGAATCTATTGGTAACTATGAGATATCTCGCGCTGGCTGGATAGGAGACTACGTAGACCCCAACAACTTTTTGGATATGTTTTTATGTAACGGTGGCAATAACCGCACTGGCTGGTGCAATGCCGAATATGATTATCTTATCGGCGATATTGCTCCAACCGTAAAAACCCATGCCGAACGATTAGCAGTATTTGGTAGGGCCGAAAAGTTGCTAATGGATGAGCTACCAGTGATTCCCATCTATACCTACACCTCAATCAGTCTGGTTAATCAAGCGGTAAAAAACTATCCAAGCAATATTCTTAATAAGGCCAACTACAGCGAGATATATCTGCAAGCTGAGCCACAGCAAATGCCTTTAACCGAGGATCAGTATTGATGTTTAGGTTTGCGTTTTATCGCCTCCTGCAGGCCATACCTGTGCTGTTTATTGTGATCAGTCTGACCTTTATGCTGGTCCACTCAGCTCCAGGTGGGCCGTTTTCAGCCGACAAGGCTGTGCCCCCTGAGGTGATCAAAGCCTTGGAGGCACAGTACAACCTGGATCAACCCCTGTGGCAGCAATATGTCAGCTATGTTGGCGATGTGTTACAAGGTGACTTTGGTCCGTCCTTTAAATACCCGGGTCGCGATGTCACCGAACTAATTGCCGCCGGCTTGCCGGCGACCGCAGAGTTAGCTCTTTACGCAATGTTGGTGGCTCTGGTGATTGGTGTTAGCGCCGGTGTTGCTGCGGCCATGCGCCCCAATACAGCCCAAGACTATATC